>CAKNLX010000024.1 GCA_930989465.1 uncultured Lactobacillus sp.
AGAAGATAATGAAGATTTTTATGCTCCATGTCTTTCGGCATGGAGTTTTTGCTTTTTTAAGGCCTTATAGAATTTATCAATGTGATCATGGAGGTGAAATAATTTGAGTAAAGCTGCTATTGCTGAAAAAGAAAAGTTCGTTGATGCATTTGCTGAAGAACTTAAAGCTGCTAAGGCAATCTTGGTAATTAACTACCTTGGTTTGACTGTTGAAGAAGTTACTAACATGCGTAAGGAACTTCGTGATAACGATGTTAAGATGAAGGTTATCAAGAACACCTACTTAAGACGTGCTGCTGCTAAGGCTGGTATCGAAGGTCTTGATGATACTTTTGTTGGACCAACTGCTGTTATCTACACTGATAACGCTGATGACGTTACTGAACCTGCACGTATCGTTTCTAAGTACGAAGATGACTTTGACGTTATCGAAATTAAGGGTGGTATGCTTGAAGGTAAGTTGACTTCTAAGGATGAAATCAAGGAACTTGCTGCTATCCCAGGCCGCGAAGGTTTGCTTTCAATGCTTGTTTCTGTATTACAAGCTCCTGTACGCGACTTCGCATATGCTGTTAAGGCTGTTGCTGAATCTAAGGATGAAGACTCAGCTGAATAATAAAGAAATTATATTTAATATCTAAATTCTAATTTTTCGGAGGATACTTAAATGGCTTTAGATACTGATAAGATTATTGAAGAATTAAAGGGTGCTTCAATTCTTGAATTGAACGACCTTGTAAAGGCTATTGAAGACGAATTTGACGTTACTGCTGCTGCTCCAGTTGCTGCTGCAGGTGCTGCAGATGCAGGTGCTGCTAAGTCAGAATTCGACGTTGAATTGACTGAAGCTGGTCAAGAAAAGGTTAAGGTTATTAAGGCAGTTCGTGACATTACTGGTCTTGGCCTTAAGGACTCAAAGGACCTTGTTGATGGTGCTCCTAAGAACGTTAAGGAAGGCGTTTCAGAAGACGAAGCTAACGACATCAAGGCTAAGCTTGAAGAAGTTGGTGCTACTGTAACCCTTAAATAGTTACAGCCCAACTGGGCAACTATGAATAAGCTCTTTGCTATGTGCGAAGAGCTTATTTTTTTGTATAATTAAATTTATGATGAAAGATATAGAAAGAAGACTAACGCCATATCAATGGGTAATGGCCATTTTAGCTATTATTTCGATTTTTTTGATTATTTTAGATTTTGCTGCGGTTATTAATATTGATGAACCGACTAGTAAATGGTTCTGGATCAATAGTGCAATTGTAGTATATTTTGCAATTGATTATTTTCGTGGCTTACATGCAGCAGAAGACAAGAAACTATATTTCAAAACTCACATTTATGACTTGCTGAGTATTATTCCAATGGGATTATTGTTTATCAGCTTAAATATTTTTAATTTATCTGGGCTGGTATCAGATTTGCGGCTTTTGCGTTTGATTCGATTAGCTGGTTTGATGGGAAAATTACGTAATATTTTTCATACTAATGGCCTACTCTATGTAATCTTTTTTACAATTACATTTTTGTTGGTAGGAGCGGAAGCATTCGCAATCACTGAACATGTAACGCTGGATACTGCTTTTTGGTGGGTCATTTCAACAGCTTCTACTGTCGGTTATGATGCAATTTTTGGCAAAACAATTCCACCGCATAGTATTGTAGGAAAATTCGTTACATTAGTAATGATGCTTTTAGGAATTGGAATAGTTGGTATGTTAACGTCATCGATTACTTCGTATTTGATGAGGAGAACGAATGGCGCGAATACGTTAAAAACGCATGATAATATTCAATTAATTTTGAAAAAGCTTGATAATTTAGAAAAGCAAAACAAGGATTTGGCTGATCAAAACAAAAAGATGCAAGCACAGATTAATAAATTGAAAGATGTACAGAATACAACGGAGCTGCATAAGATAAAAGAATGGTTTGAGAAAAAGAAAGGTTAGTTAAAATGAGTGAAGAAAAAAATCAAATGTATTTTGCGACTGATCCTACTGCCAAGCATGATCAACATGTTGTTGATTATCATGTGGATAATATTGATTTGAAATTCACAACAGACGCAGGTGTCTTTTCTAAAATGAGGGTTGATTATGGCTCAGGCGTATTGATCAAGGCAATGAAAGATGTTGTTTTTCCTAAGGATAATATCTTGGATGTTGGTACCGGTTATGGTCCGGTTGGTTTATTTGCGGCTAAGTTTTGGCCTGATCAAACTGTAGATATGGTTGATGTAAATGAGCGTGGATTAAGCTTGGCAAAGCAGAATGCACAAGTTAATCACATAGATAATGTAAATATCTATTCCTCTGATTGTTATGAACATGTGGATAATGATAAAAAGTTTGGTCTAATATTAACAAATCCGCCTATTAGAGCAGGAAAAAAAGTGGTTAATGAGATTTTACTGGGAGCAAATGAGCATTTGGTTAATGGCGGTATCTTATTAGTAGTTATTCAGAAAAAGCAGGGAGAACCTAGTGCGCGTAAGCTGATGACCAATACATATGGTAATTGTGAAATTTTAACAAGAGATAAAGGCTATTATATCTTAAAATCAACTAAGAAATAACTAAATAAAAAATGCTTGAAAGTACTATTAAATAAGCATTAGACTTTATAAAAGTGCTTTCAAAACTGGATTTATCCTCGTATAATAATCTTGTAAATATCAAGAGTATGTGAAGAGGATAATTATTATGAAAAAGGCTTGGAAATACATTGTTGCAGTATTGATTGTAATTGTTGGTGTGTTTATGTTAGGTATGATTTCCGGTGATAACGAGACTGCTGCTCCAGCTGGAATTGCTGCATTATACTTGATCTTGTCAGGAATCTTTTTCTACCACAACTTTAGAAATCGTAACATTGAACCATTGTAAAAAGTAAGCAGCTAGTCGCAAATAGCTGCTTTTTTGATACAATAAATAAAAACGATGAATTGAGAAGTGATAAAATGCTGTCTGGAGAAGATAAAAGGAAATACATGCAATTAGCCATTGACCAGGCAAAAGAAGCTGAAAAGCAAGGAGAGGTGCCGATAGGGGCAGTTGTTGTTGATCCTGATGGCCGCGTAGTTGGTACTGGATATAACAGGCGTGAACTTGATGAAGATGCTACCCAACATGCAGAAATGATTGCGATTAAAGAAGCTTGCAGTAAGTTAGGCATGTGGCGCTTAATTGACTGCAGCTTATTCGTGACTTTGGAACCATGCCCGATGTGTGCAGGGGCAATTATTAATTCTAGAATAAAAGACGTTTATTTCGGTGCACTTGATCCAAAAGCCGGAGCTTGTGGATCAGTTGTGGATTTATTTAGCGTAGAAAAATTTAATCATCATCCGCATGCAATTCGTGGACTGTATCGTGATCAATGTGCACAAATGCTAAAAGATTTTTTCAGAGCGATTCGTGAGAAACAAAAAGCAGCTAAATTAGCTCAAAAAGAAGTATAAAATCAGTAATTTTTAAAACAAGATGCTGGTAATATTTACTGAAATACGTTAACATAGTTGTTGGGCAATGTTTGACCTCTGAATTGTGTCAGGACCGGAAGGTAGCAGCACTAAGGTTGTTCAGGCATGTGCCTTTTTTGTTAGAATATTAACAGCTCTTAGCTCTTCGAGAGCTAGGAGCTTTTTTACTTAGGAAAGAGAATTTATGGCTTATCAAGCGCTATATCGTAAGTGGCGGCCGCGGACTTTTGACAGTGTGATTGGTCAAGAAGCGATTACCGATACCTTAAAAAATGCGATTAAACGTGGTAAGGTTTCCCATGCGTTTCTTTTCGCAGGACCCCGCGGAACTGGTAAAACATCTTGTGCTAAGATTTTTGCTAAGGCATTGAATTGTACTAATTTGCAAGATGGTGAACCATGCAATGAGTGTGCTAACTGTATTGCAGCTGATCAAGGTTCAATGCCAGATATCATGGAAATTGATGCCGCTTCAAATAATGGGGTTGATGAAATTCGTGAAATTCGCGATAAGGTAAAATATGCTCCAACGGAAGGTAAATACAAGGTATATATCATCGACGAAGTTCATATGTTGTCGATGGGAGCTTTTAATGCTTTGCTGAAGACATTAGAAGAGCCACCAGAGCATGTAGTATTTATTTTAGCAACGACTGAATTGCAAAAAGTGCCTGCGACGATTATTTCTAGAACGCAGCGCTATAATTTTAAGCGAATTTCCAAAGAAGACCTTGAGAAGAGAATGAAATACATTCTTGATCAAGAAAATATTAAATATGAAGATAAAGCTTTAGCAGTCATTGCTCAAGTAGCCGATGGTGGGATGCGGGATGCTTTGAGTATTTTGGATCAACTGTTGAGTTACGAGAAGGAAAGCGTCAACTATGATGATGCTTTGCAGATTACAGGCTTTGCAGATCGAGAAAATATTGAAAAAATTCTTTTAGCTTTGTTAAATCAGGATGCAGGTCAAGCCTTGCAGCTTACACAAGATGAGTTGGCTAAAGGAGCTAGTTCAAAAAACATTTTAGATGAAATCATCGATCTAACTACTAAGAGTTTATTAATCGTCAAAACCGATGAAAATAAACAGGAAACTTTTTTAACAAAAGACTTTATTGAAAAAATAAAGAGCGTTTCTACAGATAGTTATTATCGATTGATTAATTTGGCTAATAATGCCTTGAATGATTTACGCTATACTAATCAGCAACAGATACCACTGGAAGTGTTCTTAGTAGAAGCAAGTAGTCCTGCACCAGTGCAGACAAGCGCTGCCCCAGCTAAGACAACACCAGCTCAACCTGCACAAGGTAATACTGATTTGCAGGCTGAACTAGCAGCGCTGAAGAAGCAAGTCGTTGATTTAACACAAAAACTTAGTGAAGTATCCAATAAGCCAAGTTTATCAACAAATCAGGTATTTCACTTGGATACTGCGGTACCTAAAGTGGCTCCTAAGCCTGCTGTTAAACCAAAAGAGAAGCAAACTAAAAAGCCGGTTAGAAAAGTCAAAAAAACTACGGCAGAAAATCGCAAACAAGTATATCATGTTCTTGAAAATGCTACTCGAAACGATTTAGAGACAATTAAGAATGTCTGGCCTGATTTACAATCTGTTTTAGCTGTCTCTGAAAAAGCACTGCTTGATGTATTAGAACCAGTGGCTGCTAGTCCTGAACAAGTTGTCATGAAATGCAAATATACTTTATGGTTTGAAAATGCGAGCGCAGATAATGATCTGTTAGGGCGCTTAACGGACTATATTGAAAAGTTTGCTAAACATTCTTACGGCATTGTTTTGGTGCCAGATAACGATTGGCTGGCAGTTAGAAAAGAATTTGTTGAAAGCCATAAGGATGAGCTACTTGCTAAGAAAAAGCAACAGATTGAGATTCAAGAAGAAAAGTCAGATGAACCAGAAGTTGATCCAGAAGTGATTAATAAGGCAAAGGATCTTTTTGGGGATGCAGTCAATATTAAAGACTAAAGTACTATGAGCAATGATTATAATATTAAAGTTTTAAATAAAGAAACAACATTACAGATCTTACTAGAAGATCATAATTCTAGCTGGTTCGCTAAAAGAGCTCCTGTTAGAAAGCAGCAATCGCCGTTTATTAGTAGGATTATCTGATGTTTTTGAAAAGTTAGATCGCTATAATGATTATTGCCGTAATTTTTATCAAAATAGTTTCTTCCCGAATAATCATGACTTGTTAAGAGAAGTTGAATTGCAATACAATGTATACGTTTCTACTTTCTTTTCACGGCCATATATTGATTTAGTAGATAAAAGTCACGCTAAAGATTATTTTGCTAAAATGAAATAGCTTTGGCAGGATCATGATCTTTTAATTGTAGAAGGTAAATATAGTCGCTCAGGCGAAGGCATGACTTGTTTTCTAATGCTAGATCAATTAGTAGACTCATTTGTCCGTCAACTAATGCATATAGTCGCAAAAAAGTTATTGAAGATGAAATTATTAAAAATGCAGCTAATAGGTTGATTTTACTGATGTTAAGTCCTACTGCAAAAGTGATTGTGGCTGATTTGATAGCTCAGCTTAATAATCAAATGATTGATATAGGGCACATCGATTCAGAATATGAATGGATGAAAATGGGCGTAACTAATAAGGTGAAGATACCGCATAAGCATACTGCTGAGTTTAATTTTGATGATAAACAAGTTAAACTAGAGAAAGACGACAATTTTGATAAGCAGATTATTAGTATAATAGAATAATAAAGGAGAAAAATTATGAGTAGAAGACCTAATTTTGGTGGTATGGGCATGGGCGGCATGAACATGCAACAAATGATGAAGCAAGCTAAGAAGTTGCAAGCACAAATGGCAGAAGAGCAGGAAAACATTACTGCTCAAGAATTTACTGGTAAGTCTGCCGATGATTTAGTAGTAGCTACCTTTACTGGTGACCGCAAGTTGAAGGACATCAAGATTGATAAGGAAGCAATTGATCCAGACGACCCAGATATGTTACAAGATTTGGTAATTGATGCGGTTAACAAGGGCTTGGCCAAAATTGATGAGGCAACTCAGGCAAGCTTAGGTAAATACACGAAAGGTTTGATGTAATTGCAATATCCATTACCAATTGCTCATTTAATTGATGCTTATATGAAGCTACCTGGAATCGGTGAAAAAACGGCGACTCGGTTGGCTTTTTATACGATGGATATGCCTGATCAGGATGTCGATGATTTTGCTAAGTCTTTAGTTCAAGTAAAAAAAGACATTCATCAATGTCCGATCTGTGGCAATATTACCGAAAAAGATGTCTGTGATATTTGCTCTAATCCTAATCGCGATCAAACAACTATTATGGTAGTTGAACAACCAAAGGATTTGATGGCTTTTGAGGAAATGGGCGAATATGACGGACTTTATCACGTGCTTCATGGTGTTCTTTCACCAATGGATGGAATTGGACCAGAAGAGATCAATATCAAGTCTTTAATTACGCGTTTGCAAAAAAATGATGCTGTTAAAGAAGTGATTTTGGCGCTTAATTCAACTCCAGAAGGCGAATCAACTGCGATGTATATCAGCAAATTAATTAAGCCAGCTGGTATTAAGGTAACCAGATTGGCCGCTGGTTTGTCAGTTGGTAGTGACATTGAATATGCTAATTCCATTACTTTAAAGCGCGCAGTGCAAGGAAGAACGGCATTATAATGGCTAATAAAAAGCAAGCAAAGATCAAAGCAATGGGTGATCAAAAGTTGGTAGCCGAGATTGAAAAGCTACAAAATCAAATTGCATTAGAGCAAGATCTCGATCAAACAACTTTAGATTTATCCGAAGATAATTATGTGCAAAATCGAATCTTAAAGGCAAAGTATACTTTTTTGTATAATGAAGCTCGTCATCGAGGCACAAGATTTAGTGGTATTACTAATGCTATTACCCAGTAGAAAAAGACCGAATATTGGTCTTTTTTTATTTTGAATAAATAAAAAATAGTAGGACTGTTAATCTCTATGAAACTTCTGTAGAATAGACATATGGAGGATTTTATGAGAGGTTATTTTGTTAGTTTTGAAGGCCCTGATGGCGCCGGGAAAAGTACAGTTTTAAAAGAAGTATTGAACCAAATTGGTTCAGAGCTTAAGACACAATATCTTGTGACGCGTGAACCAGGCGGTTCAAAAATTGCAGAAAAAATTCGCGACATTATTTTAGATCCTGCTAACGACAAGATGGACAATAAGACCGAAGCGCTTTTATATGCTGCATCACGTAGTCAGCATGTGGAAGAGATTATTCGTCCAGCTTTAAAGGAAGGCAAAGTCGTATTTTCAGATCGCTATGTCGATAGTTCTTTAGCTTATCAAGGAGCGGGACGTGATTTAGGAATTCAGGAAGTTAAGCAAATTAATGATTTTGCAACGGATAAATTAGATCCTGATCTTACTTTTTTCTTAGATCTTGATCCTGAGGTAGGGTTAAAACGAATTGAAAAGCTGCGTCCGGGTCAGGAAGATCGTTTGGAACAAGAGAATCTTGCCTTTCATAAAAAGGTTTATGCCGGTTTTCTCAAGGTAAAAGAGACGTATCCTGAACGCTTCGTAACTGTTGATGCTACGCAGCCAATTGATCAGGTAGTTGCTCAAGTTATTGCAACATTAAAGCAAAGAATGCCAGAGTTATTTTAAGGATTGATTTAGATGAAGTTAGTAATTGCAATTGTGCAAAAAGAAGACTCTAATGATTTACAACGGGCCTTTGTTCAAAATGATTTTCGTGCTACTAAGTTAGCAACTTCAGGTGGTTTTTTAAGTCAAGGAAATACTACCTTTTTAGTAGGTTGTGATGACGATAAAGTAGACGATGTATTAAAGATTATTAAGGAACAGTCCCGAGCAAGAGAGGAAATTGCAACACCACATATGGTTTCAACTGGGTATGAAATTACACAGCCTTTGAAAGTGACAGTCGGTGGTGCAACTTGTTTTGTTGTTCCAGTTGATGAGTTTAAACGCTTCTGATGATTGATCTTAGTAATGTTGGGAAAAAGCAAACCCAATTTTTAAAAAGAGCATATGACCAAAAAAAGTTAGCTCATAGTTATCTTTTTGTTGATAGCGATGAGGCACGGGCATTGAATACTGCATACTGGCTAGCTTGTTTGTTTAATTGTACTGGTGAAAATAAGCCGGATGGCAGCTGTCAAAATTGTCGGCAAATTTTGTCAGGTAACCACCCAGATGTATTGCTAGTAGCGCCTGATGGAAAACAGACTCTAGGGATTGATCAAATTCGTCCCTTAAAAGAAGAATTAGCCAAAAGCCCAGTTGAAAGTACTCGCCGTTTCTTCTTTATTAATGAAGCACAAAAGTTAACTTTAGCTGCAGCAAACGGCTTATTAAACTTACTAGAAGAACCAGTAGCGCCAGTAGTTACGATTTTGATTACTAACAATAGTGATCAGATTTTACCAACGGTGCGTTCACGGACCCAGATCATTAATTTTGACAATGGTGAGAGGGCTAGTGGTAGGACTGCAGTCTTACTGGAGAATGGTTTTTCAAAAGCAGAGATTGAGGAACTGGGTAATCTTGATAAATGGAATCAGGCAATTAAATATTTTTATCAAGAAATGCTGGAACACAACAGCTTAGCACTTGTCAGTGCACACAAGCTAGCTGCTGATGCTAAGCTAGTGTCAGAGCAGGGTTACATCTTGCTTCAGTTAAAATTATTGGCCGAGCAAGATTTGCGTAATCCTGCTAAAAGAATAATGGCGGCGACAATGCTTAAGAATTTAATTGAAATAGACAAAATGCGTTTGAGTAACGTAAATTTACAAAATGCGTTAGATTATCTCGCCTTAAAATGGAAGTAGGTGTTTAGATTGGATCCATATTCAAAACTGAAAAAGATTGAAGAAACAACAGAAAATATGACCAAGACGATTGCCAGCTTGGAAAATGATATTTTAGAAACATTAAAAGAAAACACGGAGTTGAAGGTAGAAAATCAATTACTCCATGAGAAGCTGGACAAGTTAACGGCAAATCAGCCTGCACCTGAGACTAAAACGCAGAGTGGCTTGGAATCATTGAAGAAGATTTATGATTCAGGGTATCACATTTGCAATATGTACTATGGCTCGCATCGTGATCCAAGTGCAGATTGTATGTTTTGTCTTGATATTTTGGACAATTTTGGCGAAAAAAAGGGCAAGAAAAAGGACGGTAGATAATGAAACGTCAAAGCAGTTATGCAAAAGATGAAGGAAAGCTTTATTTAGTGCCAACTCCGATTGGTAACTTGGAAGATATTACTATTCGTGCTAAAAAAGTTTTAACCGATGCAGATTATGTAGCCGCAGAAGATACAAGAACTAGTGGGATTTTACTGGAAAAAATTGGGGTTCATAATAAAATGATCTCTTTTCATAAGTATAATTCCAAAGAGCGGGCGCCGGAATTGATCAAGTTGATGAAGGAAGGGGCTGTGATTGCCGAGATTAGTGATGCGGGGATGCCAGTGATTTCTGATCCAGGTTATGTGTTGGTGCAAGAATGCATTAAGCATGATATTCCGGTTGTACCACTTCCTGGTCCAAATGCTTTTTCAACTGCTTTGATTGCTTCCGGTTTTAATCAGCCATTTACTTATTATGGCTTTTTACCAAGAAAATCGTCGGAACAGAAGACATATTTTGCACAGATGCGCGATAATAGAGCAACATCAATTTTTTATGAAGCCCCGCACCGTCTAGCAAAAACCCTCAAAACATTGGCTAGTGTGCTACCAAAAGATCGTCAAATTGTTGCTGCACGTGAATTGACCAAAATCCACGAAGAGTTTATCCGGGGTAGTGTGGAAGAAGTCACGAATTACTTCAGTGAGAATGCTCCACGCGGGGAATTTGTGATTCTAGTTTCACCTAATACAGAAGCTCCTCAGCAACTATCTTGGACAGAATTAATTGACTTAGTTAATGACTTGGTTGAAAAAGGTGAATCCAAGAAAGATGCAATTAAACAGGTAGCCAAGCAGCATCATGTTTCTAAGAATGAATTGTATGATCAATATCACCAGGATTAATTATGAAGTATACCGAAGAATATCAAATTGAATTTAAAGATTGTGACGAAAATCGGCGTTTAAAATTACCAGCACTAGTTGAGTTAATGATGCAGGTTTCTGAGCATCAATTAAGTCAAGGCGGTGCAGGGACCGATGATTTGGTTAAGCGCGGTCTCGGCTGGGTCGTAACGCAATATCATTTTGAGATTAGTGACCTACCTAAACCCGGTGATCAAGTTATCTTGAGTACTGAAGCTAGTGGCTATAACCGCTTTTTTGAATATCGTGATTTTGGCGTTAGTACGGCAGACGGCAAGCCATTAGTAACTGTAAAAAGTCAGTGGGTAATGCTTGACTTGAAGAAACGGCATATGGTGCCAGCCGATACTAAAATGATGGAAGATTGGGGTGCACTACTACTTAAAAAGATGCCGCGTTTTCCGCGTTTGCGTGCGCGCGACAATTACGAACATATTCGTCCGTATCGCGCACGCTATGATGATTTGGATACCAATCATCATGTAACTAATAGTCATTATTTCAGTTGGTTTGTTGATATGTTGGATCGTAACTTTTTAAAAGAACATATCGTTACAGCAATTGATATTAAATTTGATAAAGAAGTTCATTATAGTGAGAGTATAAATTCTTGCATGGACTTGGTTCAAGATGATATTGTTACTACATATCATGCAATTGAAGCAGAAGATGGGACAGTTAAGGCCGTCTGTGAATTAAGTTGGCGTAAGATATAGTAATAACATGACGCTATTAGTCATGCTTTTTTAATTAGTAGGAGGAATCGGTCGAATGAATACAAAGAAAATTTTACGAACGGATTTACAGCAACTAGTCTTTTTAGGTATTGTTGTTGCAATGAAAATTATTCTAAGTCAATTTTCTTTTGGTCCAGTCATGGTTAAAGTAGGACTGGGTTTTATCGGAAGCGTTTTACTAGGATATCTTTTTGGTCCACTCTGGGGAACCATTGGCGGCGGAATTAGTGATTTAATTTCATCTGCACTTTTTGGCAATCAAGGTGGCTTTTTCATTGGTTTTACTTTAACAGCAATGGCAGGCCCATTTATCTACGCCCTGTTTTTATATAATAAGCCAGTTAAAATTTGGCGGATTATTGCTTCTACTATTCTGGTGACTGTAATTGTCAATATTGGCATGAATACCTTATGGCTACATATTATGTATGGTATGAATTTCAATGCGGCTTTGATCCAACGTTTACCTAAGGAGACGATCGTTCCTTGGATTCAAATGGTTATCAGCTACTTTGTTTTACAAGCCGTTTCTCGTGTTAAAATAAAAAAGTGATTTAAAGCGAAAAGAGAAAAATATATAAAATGAAAATTTTAAGTGTTTCGACAGCTACTAATCATTTGAGCGTGGCTTTGAATGATGGTCAACAAATTATTGTTGAGAAAAATGAACGAGATGAGCGTAATCATAGCGAACATCTTGATCCTTTGATTGATGAAATTTTAAAAGATAATGATTTAAGCTTAAAAGATATTGATCGTTTTGCAGTTGCTATTGGGCCAGGTTCTTATACTGGACTAAGAATTGGAATCACTACTGTTAAGATGTTTGCCAGCATTTTAGATAAAGAGGTTGTAGGAATCTCAACTTTACAAGCTTTGGCTAAAGGCGTTCAAGAAGACGCTTTGGTAATTACTGGTTTAGATGCAAGAAATGACAATTATTTTGCGGCCGGTTATTTAAGCGGTGCTGTACCAGAGAATGTCATTCCAGACGGTCATTACAATATCGACGTTTTAATTAAGGCGATTCAAGATTATGCGGCCAAGCATGAAGTTAAGAAAATTGTTTTTGTGGGCTCAGGTCTTGAAAAGCAAGATGAAAAATTTAAAGCTTTGAATATTCCATATGTTTGTGGAACTGAAGAAGAGAATGTCATCCATGCTGGGCTAATTGGACAATTAGCTGAAAATGCGGTTCCAGTTGATCCAGATAAATTATTGCCACGTTACTTGCGTCGAACTCAGGCTGAAGTAGACTGGCATAAAAAGACAGGCAAACCATTCGAGCCAGATAGTCATTATGTTGAAGAAGTTTAATCAATTTTTCCATCAACAGTTAAATCGGATTGATATGAGTTTTACCCCGTTTATTGCGAATGTAAACGGTAAGAGACTACAAATTATGCAAGCTACAGATGACAATATTCCTGACCTGCTTGTATTAGAGGAGCAAGTTTATTCAGGTCGGACACCGTGGAATAAGTTTTCATTTGAGCGAGAACTAGAGAAGCGGCATAATTGTCTTTATTTGGTAGTGTATTATGAATCGATGCTAGTTGCATTTATTGGTGCGCGTTTTACTCCAGAAGAGACGCATATTACTAATATTGCAGTAGCGCCGGCTTTTCAAAATATGCATATTGGTCGTTACTTAATGCAATTGATTATTGATCGGGCGCGTGAAAATGACAGTGATTGCGTTAGTCTAGAGGTAAGAGTAGATAATGAGATTGCCCAAAAGCTATATCGTTCCTTAGGTTTTGAAGGTACCTTCATTCGTAAAAACTATTACCATGATACTCATACCGATGCTATGAACATGGTTTTATGGTTAAAACCACATCAGATTAAAAGAAAGAAGTTTACGTTTTGAGTGAAAAAAAAGATGTTCGCATTTTAGCTTATGAGAGTTCTTGTGATGAAACTTCCACTGCTGTCATTAAAAATGGGCGTGAGATTGAAAGCTTAATCGTAGCAACGCAGATTAAGAGTCATCAACGCTTTGGTGGTGTAGTCCCTGAAGTTGCTAGTCGTCATCATATTGAAGTGGTTAGTCAGATTACTAAAGAAGCTTTGGCTGAAGCTAATTGTACTTGGAAAGATATCGATGCAATTGCTGTGACTTATGGCCCTGGCTTAGTTGGTGCTCTTTTAATTGGTGTAAGTGCAGCTAAGGCTGCTTCAATGGCAACGGGTATTCCTTTGATTGGTGTTGATCATATTATGGGGCACATTATGGCAGCTCAACTAAAAGATGAGATTGAATATCCAGCTCTTGCATTACAGGTTTCAGGTGGACATACTGAAATAGTTTTACTTAAGGATCCTGTTCATTTTGAAATTATCGGTGATACGCGCGATGATGCTGCTGGCGAAGCATACGATAAGATTGGTCGTGTTCTTGGGGTAAACTATCCAGCAGGTAAAACTATCGATGCCTGGGCTCATGAAGGCAAGGATACCTTTAACTTCCCACGAGCAATGATGGAAGATGATGACTATGACTTCTCATTCTCAGGACTCAAGTCAGCTTTTATTAACACTTGTCATCATGCTGATCAGATTCATGAAAAGTTGAATAAGTATGATCTGGCTGCAAGTTTTCAAGCAGCAGTAATTGATGTTTTGGCTCATAAAACAATTCGCGCAATTAAGCAATATAAGCCCAAGACCTTTATCATGGGTGGTGGGGTAGCTGCCAACCATGGCTTACGTGATCGCATGAGTGCAGAAATTGCTAAGTTGCCTAAAGCAGATCAACCAAAGGTGATTTTACCAGATATCAAGCTTTGTGGTGATAACGCTGCGATGATTG
>CAKNLX010000025.1 GCA_930989465.1 uncultured Lactobacillus sp.
TAAAAAATCAATCTATGAGAAAGATCTATTTACACAAAAGATTTGACAGTTTCAAAAGTTTTCCTGAGATTGAACAATTAGGTCAGAAAGTGGTAGATGATTTTGTTAAGAAGGAAACTAATTTTAATAGCTGGGAAGAAATGCAACAGCGTGCAGTTAGCGAATATATGACTAGCTTGTTTTAGTAAAGAATAAATTACTAAACATAGAATAATAGTTTTTATTCTTATTTTGTAAGCGCTGTAACTTAATATGCTATCATAGATATGAAGAGTAATTAAAAAACTATTGATAGTTATGAACTTATATTCATAAGTTCGGAGGAAGTTATATGACAGACAAAGAAATTTTGCAAAAGATTGAACAAGGCGTTAAAAATTCAGAAAATTGGGAAGTATATCATCATTTAACAGATAACCTAGGTTCACCTGCATTAATGCTTCGTAAAACTAATACTAATGCAGATAGATTAGGTGTTAACATTGATGTCTTCAAAGGATATGCTTATTTGTTCTTAGACAACGGAACGCCAGCAGAACCAGGCAAACCATTTTCTGTTCAAACCTTAACTAGCTTGAATGCATTGACAGAATTGCTTGACATAGTAAAGCCTTACATTAAAAGAAATTAAATTCATTAGATCATTAAAATGCCTCACTGTTGTGGGGCATTTTTTCATGACTAATTTTAAATTTTCTTAAAACATTAAGTGATATTTTTCACATATAATAGTAAAAGACAAATTTTTAGAAAGTTGGAAAAGAAGTGACACATAAAAAATCATTTTTTCCGTGGTGGATATTTATCGTTTGTTGTTTTATCTCAATGATTGGGTTTGGCTTGTTGGTTAATACAATTGGATTATTCTTCGGGCCAATCAGTCAAGAGTTTAATGTAGGACGTGCTAATGTTGCACTAATGACGACATTTCAGAATGCGGCTGCCGCAATTGCCTTGCTTTTTGCTGGTAAAATCATGGAAAAGGTAAATTTACGCTGGCTTTTAACCGCTTGCTTTGTCTTAATTGCCGTTAGCATGCTTAGCTTAACTTTTGCCAATTCATTAGTTCATTTTTATCTTGCATGGACAATCATTGGGATTTGTCAGCCGATCGCAATTACTTTGTCAATTCCTGTTTTGCTTAGCAAGTGGTTTAACCAAAAGCTCGGCACAGTGATGGGAATCTCGCTCGGACTTTCTGCTTTAGGTGGAACGATTTTTAATCCGATTATTGCCGAAGTAATTAAGCAATTTGGTTGGCGTGGCGGCTTTGTTGGTGAAGCTCTATTGATTGGACTGATTTTAGTTCCTTTAGCTATTTCAATTAAGCCTGAACCAACGATGCAATATCCTGCATATGGCAAAGCAATGCAATCAAGCAAAAAGGTGGCTTTAACAGGTTTAAGCCTGAAGCAAGCTTTGAAGATGCCAGTATTTTACGCTGTAGCTTTCGCCATGCTTGCACTGCAATTTGTTTCCGGTTCTGTCCAACATATTTCAGGACATATTACTAATATCGGAATTTCACCAATCACTGCCGCAACTGTTGTATCAGGAGTAATGATTGGTGCCGCAATTGGTAAGATTTCTATTGGTTATTTCCTTGATAAGTTTAATGCCAAGTTAGTTTTAGCCGTTTATTCTTTATTCGGTGTAATCGGTTGGGGCGGCCAGGCAATGCTTAGAGAAAGCAATTTATTGATTTTAGCTGCCGTAATTCTCGGTCTTGGTCAGGGAGTTTGTTTAGTTGCATTGCCATATTTAATTCGTCAAATTTTTGGTGAAAAAGACTATAGTAACATTCTTTCGGTCGTCAATATGATTGGTGCATTTGCCATGTCAGCTTCGGTTTACTTGATCGGTTTATTCTTCGATCAAACTGGTTCTTACGACTTAGGATGGATGATTAATGTTTCAGCATTTGCACTTAGCTTCATTGTGATCATGATTACACTAGGTAAAAAAGAAAGTGTAAATTCTGATTTAGAAATAGTTGAGTAAAAAAGGAAGATATGAAGTACAATTTGTACTAATATCTCCCTTTTTATTAGGCTTGATGCCAGAGAATCAAACATGAAAAAATAGTACTAGTATTATTATTGTTAAAAGTTCCATTGATGTTTGTATTCTCATTATCATTATATGAAGCTGTATTGGTAATATTGTTTAAAATTGTTCCAGTTCTATTACCATTTAAATTTAAATTAATATTTCCACTATTAGAATATGGTGAAGTAGAGAATTGAATATTATCTATAATCCCTGATGATTTATTAATTTCATTTATATGGTTATTTAAAATATTTGAAAATTCTTCAAAATTAGCGCTATAAAAGGTATAAGTTTGATATTTCATAACATACTCCTTAGAAATATATTAAAAGATTAATAGAATTATACCACGCCTAAGGTTAGCAAAAAAGCTTCGTCTCATGAAGAAACGAAGCTTTTTTGCTTGTCTAAAATTATTATTTATTTTCATTAACTATTTTAACGATTTGAATCAACACAGTTGGCATTACTGCAAGACCAATAATCCAAAAAAGTTGATTGCCAGTTAAAGGAGTTACGGCAAACAAACCGTGCAATGCTGGTACAAACAAGATTAATGCTAAAAGCAATGTACCTACAGCAAATGCAGCTAAGCTGTACCAGTTGTTCTTAAAGCCAATCTTGAAAATGCTGTGTTGTGAACGACAGTTGAAACCGTGAAGTAATCTAGCAAATGTCAAAGTAGAGAAGGCCATCGTACATGCAACAGCTGGACTAGTTTGACGACCAATCATGAAGGCGGTAATTACGCCGACTGCAATGATCAAGCCTTGAAGTCCTACCTTGGTAACTAATGACTTATCCAAAATACCAACCTTAGGATCACGTGGCTTTCTGTCCAATACATCTGGAGCACCTGGTTCCACACCGATTGCTAAAGCTGGAAGAGAGTCAGTAACTAAGTTAATGAACAGTAATTGTACAGCGATAAATGGTACTGAGAAACCACCAATTGAAGCAAATAATACCGTAATAATAGCTGACAAGTTACCTGAAAGCAGGTACATAATAGCATTTTTAATGTTTTCAAAAACAGTTCTACCATTAGCAACAGCCTTGATGATGGTTGCGAAATTATCATCAGCCAAGATCATGCTGGCAGCGTCCTTAGATACTTCCGTGCCAGTGATTCCCATGGCAACACCAATGTCGGCTTTCTTTAAAGCGGGGGCATCGTTAACACCGTCACCAGTCATAGAAACGATATGATCCTTCTTTTGCCATGCGTTAACAATTCTGATCTTGTTTTCAGGAGATACACGAGCATAAACAGAAATCTTCTCAATCTTTTGTTCAAGCTCTTCATCGCTCATCTTATCAAGTTCAAGACCAGTAACAGCTAAGTCACCATCGTTGAAGATACCAATCTTTTTAGCAATAGCAACTGCAGTAACCTTGTGGTCACCGGTGATCATTACAGTACGGATACCAGCTTTTTTAGCTCTGGCAACAGCTGCAATACTTTCTTCACGAGGTGGGTCCATTTCAGAAACCAAACCAATGAAGGTAAAGCCATTTTCTGTTTCAGGTGTTAAGTCCTCATCGCTTTCTTTATAAGCGAAAGTTAACACACGCAAACCATTTTCGGAGAAGTGTTGGTTTTGAGCTAAGATTTGCTTCTTATCTTCTTCCGTGATTGGACGAACTTCGTCATCTAATCTAATGTTAACGCAGCGATCAAGCAAGACATCGACGGCACCCTTAACAAAGATAGTAGGAACTGTATGAATCAAGTGCTTAGTACTCATCAATTTTCTATCAGAGTCAAAAGGTACTTCTTGCTTACGAGTTAAAAGCCCTCTTAAATCTTCTTCAGTTAAGCCTAAGCCTTTATCACCTAAGTCGATACCAGGTACTTGGCGGTACATTTCTAATAATGCGTATTCCGTTGGGTCACCGATACCCTTGCCATCAACTAAGCTAGAATCGTTGTTTAATACTGCATCATATAGTAAGTAACGATGTAATTGATTATCTAGGTCAAGTTGATTTGGCTTAAGAGTTTTACCACCGATATAAATATCTTGGACAGTCATCTTATTTTGGGTTAAAGTACCGGTCTTATCAGAACAAATAACTGATACTGAACCAAGCGATTCAACGGCAGCCAAGTTTTTAATAATGGCATTTTCTTTAGCCATTTTTTGTGTACCCATGGCTTGAACGATGGTTACGATTGAACTTAAAGCTTCAGGAATTGCAGCTACGGCCAATGCTACTGCGAAGAGCAAAGCATCCATAATTGGTTGACCACGCCATATTTGCAAACCAAGCACAATAGCACAGATAATTAAAATTGCTGTGGCAAGTTTTGACGAGAACTTATCAAGTGAGATTTGCAATGGGGTACGACGTTCCTTGGTTTCGTTCATTAAGGAAGCAATCTTACCGATCTCTGTGTTCATCCCTGTGGCCGTAACTACTACATTAGCACGACCATAAGTTACAAGAGAACTAGAGTAGACCATGTTGATACGATCACCAAGTGGCATTTCATGATCAAATTCTACATCCGCTTTATCAATGTTAGTTGATTCACCAGTTAAAGAACTTTCATTAACTTGCAGTGAGAAGTTCTCCAAGATACGTCCATCGGCAGTTACCATGTCACCAGCTTCAAGTAACATA
Organism: uncultured Lactobacillus sp.; assembly: GCA_930989465.1. GTDB lineage: Bacteria > Bacillota > Bacilli > Lactobacillales > Lactobacillaceae > Lactobacillus. Next base: position 4,681 of record CAKNLX010000025.1, read on the forward strand.
ATATCGCCGGGAACAACATCTTTTGAATCAATTTCAATCTTTTTGCCATCACGCAAAACTTTAGCACTAGGTGAAGACAGTGATTTTAATGATTCAAGTGACTTCTCAGCTTTGATATGCTGCACAGTACCTAAAATTGCGTTCAGGACTAAGACCGCGATAATTACTAAAGTACTTTCAAGTTCACCAGTAAAGGCAGAAATCACGGCAGCGATAATTAAGATAATTACCATCAAGTCTTTAAATTGTTCTAAAAAGACCTGCAATGTCGTTTTCTTTTTGCCTTCAATCAAGGCGTTCTTGCCATACTTAGCTAGGTTATCCTTAGCCTGCTGAGATGATAAACCACCGCTACCAGTCTTTAATTCTTCTAAGACTTTAGCTTTGGTCTGTAAATAATATTGTTTCAATATAAGACCCTCCAATAAACTTCAGTAAGTCCCAAACAAAAAAGAGACTACTGCATAAACTTAAGAGCGTTTATGTAATAGTCTCACCATTTAAACTCACAGCGGAAATTTCTTTCGTGACTTGACGCCATGAGTACAATTATTTGTCGGTTACTCCCTATATATATCAAATTTATATCATACATGTATCTTTTTTTCAACTGCTTCGTTAATTATTTTGATTTAATGTAATTTACGCCAGCAGCTGCAGGAGCAACAGATTTTCCAAGGAAGACGACTAGGACAACGATTGTGATGACATATGGAGCGATTTGCATATAAACCGTTGGGATTTTTTCAAAGCCTGGAAGTTGATTACCGATGATGCTTAGACTTTGAGCAAAACCAAAGAAAAGGGATGAAAGCATTGCGCCAATAGGATTCCATTTACCAAAAATTACAGCAGCTAAAGCCATGAAACCTTGACCAACGATAGTTGAGATAGAGAAGTTACCGGAGATTGATTGAGCAAAGACTGCGCCGCCCAAACCGGCCATAAAGCCTGAAGTAAGGACTCCGATGTAGCGCATTTTATAAACATTTACGCCAAGGGTATCAGCGGCTTGCGGATTTTCACCAGTTGACCGAAGACGCAGACCAATTCTAGTTTTGTAAAGAATCCACCAGAGCAAGACCGTGATGATAATTGCAAGCCATGCAGGAGCAGAAGTATTAGTAAAAAAGATTTTACCAATGACAGGAATGTCAGCTAATCCCGGAATATTGGTGTAACCAAAGTTGGCAGTAATGTTAGGAGTTTGACCTTTCTCATAGATGGCTTTTATTAAAAATACACCTAAAGGCGGAGCTAATAAATTTAATACCGTACCACTGATGATGTGGTCAGCATGAAGGTTAATAGTAGCGAATGCGTGTAATAGAGAAAAAATTAAGCCGAAGATTGCACCAACTAGTGCGCCTAGCCATGGAGTAGCGGCGCCAAAATCTTGGGCAAAAGTAAGGTTGAAGATAATGGAGGTAAAAGCACCAACGGTCATGATACCTTCAAGACCAATATTGACAACACCCGAATTTTCACTGTATACGCCGCCTAGGGATGCAAGAATTAATGGAGCAGAATACACCAAGGTTGAGGAAACGATTAACGCTAGAAGAGATGTGAGATTCATAGTACTGGTCCTTCTTTTTGTAATTTGATATTTGGTCCATCGACACCGTTGTTCGGACCAATTTCTGTACCTTTCTTTAAAGGATGCTTATAGCTAGCTGTTTTCTTTACTGCAAAGAGCAAGTCAAAGACATATTTGATAGCAATGAAGAAAATGATAGCGGCAATTACAATTGAAACAATTTCGTAAGGTACGCCGGCTACCGTTTGCATACCAAGACCACCAATTTTAAGGATAGAAAATAGGAGAGAAGCAATTAAAATCCCAATTGCTGTACTATTTCCTAATAAAGCTACTGAAAGTCCATCCCAACCGATGTTAATACTGCTAGTTTGAGTAAAGTAGTTTTGGTAAGTTCCTAAACCTTGCACTACACCGCCGATTCCTGCAAAACCACCAGAAAGAAGCATGGAAAGGATGATGTTCTTTTTAGCAGAAATTCCAGCGTAACGGCTGGCAAATGGATTAAGACCTACAGCTTTGATTTCAAAGCCGACAGTTGTTTTCTTCATGAGGAACCAATAAATTAAGATGGCACCAACTCCCAAGAAAATACCGGCGTTGATACGAGAATCACCGAAAAGATGGCTCAGCCAATCTAAGTGCAAGCTGCCATTGGCGGGAATGTCTTTAGTAGTGTCCGCACCATTGCGCAGACTTTCTGGCATAACTTGCTGCATTAAATATTGGCAAAGGTAAAGCACGATATAGTTGAGCATGATGGTTGTAATTACTTCATTAGTGCCAAAATATGCTCGTAAAAATCCTGCTATCCCAGCTACAATTGCTCCGGCTAGAGCACCTGCTAAGATTGCCAATGGCAACAAGATGTATTTAGGTAAAGTTGGATTGGCTAAAACGATCCAAACAGAGGTAAGCCAACCGGCTTGAGCTTGTCCTGGCAATCCAATGTTAAAAAATCCTGCTTTTGATGCAATGGCAAAGCCAACTGCAGTAAAAATCAACGGGGTGGCTTCACGGATGGTTTCGCCTAAGCCATTCATGTTGCCAAGAGCACTAGCAAACATGGAAGAATAAGCGGTGATTGGATTGTAGCTCCAAATGAGCATGATAATTGCTCCGATTAAAAATCCGGCAATTACCGAAATAATAGGTACTAAATAACGTTTTGTTTTAGCTGAAACTTTGATCAAGGTCTTGTCCTTCTTTCTGTATACCGGTCATTAATAAACCTAATTCGGTTTCATTAGTTTGGTCTGGCTTGACTACGCCAGATTTTTGACCATCATGCAGTACTAAAATGCGGTCAGATAACTGCATGATTTCGTTTAGTTCGTATGAGACAAGGAGGATCGCCTTACCTCTGTCACGTTCTTTTAGCAATTGTTTATGAATATATTCAATAGCCCCGACGTCTAGTCCGCGAGTTGGTTGAAAGGCAATGATCAAATCACTGCCTCGTTCAAGTTCGCGGGCAATAATGACTTTCTGCTGATTACCACCTGAGAGTTCTCCCGTAGGTAAATCGCTGCTGGCGGTTCTGATATCAAACTTTTTAACTGCCGCTTTAGCATGCTTCTTGATTGCATCGAAGTTGATAATTCCGTGATGAGAAAAAGGTTGCTGGTAGTAGCTTTGCAAAATAAGGTTATCTGCTACCGACATCTGCAGAATTAAGCCATATTTTTGTCGATCGGCAGGGATGCTGGCTACTCCTTGTTCCGTGATCTTTCTCGTAGGCTTGTTGGTCATATCTTGACCATTGATGATGACGGACCCCTGATCAACGTGACGTAAACCGGTAATTGCTTCAACTAGTTCATCTTGACCGTTGCCGTCAATTCCGGCAATGCCTAGAATTTCGCCGGCGCGAAGTGAGAGTGAGAGTCCTTTAATGGCTAAATTGCCGCGATTTTCTTTGACTTGCAGGTCTTTAACCTCAAGAATATTTTGCCCAAAATTTTCGGCTCTTTTGGTCAATTTCATTTCTACCGCATGCCCAACCATTAATTCTGCCATGCGCTTGTTGCTAATGTCTTTGACTTGATAAGTACCAACATCCTGACCAGTACGGATGATCGTAACTTCATCTGCGACCGCCTTAATTTCTTCTAATTTATGAGTAATTAAAATAATGGATTTACCTTCATGAGCTAATCCTTTAAGAATGTTCATAAATTCTTTAATTTCTTGTGGGGTTAAAACGGCAGTAGGTTCATCAAAGATAAGGATATTTGCGCCGCGGTAGAGGATCTTAAGGATTTCAACCCTTTGTTGCTGTGCGACTGTGATATCGGCAACTTTTTTATCGGGATCAATGGCTAGATGATAACGTTCAGATAAAGCTAAAACTTTTTCTTTTGCTTTTTTAATATCTAAGACAGGTCCTTTAGTAGTCTCATGACCCAAAATAATGTTTTCTAAAACTGTGAAAGAATTAGCTAGCATGAAGTGTTGATGCACCATCCCGATACCCAATTTTTTGGCAGCCGTGGGACTAGCGATATTAGTTTTTTCACCGTTAACAAATATTTCACCAGAAGTGGGTTCAAGTAAACCTGAGAGAATACTCATTAAAGTTGATTTTCCTGCACCATTTTCGCCGAGTAGTGCTAGGATTTCGCCTTTATGCAATTTGAGATTGATATCGTTATTAGCTTTAAAACCATTAAAGTCTTTAACGATATGTTTCATTTCAATAACTGTATTTTTATTTTCCATAGCTTGATATTTCCTATAAAAAAACTCTCCATCAAGACGAAGAGTTTTTGACTGTTAAATTAGAAATTATTTACTTGGTTTAGTAGCAACGTTAATCTTACCGTCAATGATTTGCGTACGTGCCTTTTGAACTGCTTGCCAAGCCTTGTCGCTAAGTTGTCCCTTAGTAATTGAAACGCCATTGCCCTTCAAGCCGTAGACAAGGTGCTTGCCACCTGGGAACTTGTTGTTGTATGCATCGTTAGCAATACTCTTAGTAGCCACGTTTAAGCCTTTTAAGACAGAAGTTAAAGTAAAGTTAGCTTTCTTACCGTTCTTAGCGGTGTAGTTACCTAATCCGGATTGATCAACATCAACCCCAATTACCCAAACTTTCTTGTCGGCTGGTAATGTTTGGTTGTAATCCTTAGCTTCTTGGAAGACACCGTTACCAGCATTACCTGCTGCTTGGTAAATAATGTCGGCCTTGTTAGCGTACATTGATTGAGCAATTGACTTCGCTTTATCAGTAGCAGTGAAGTTACCGATGTATTGAGTTTGAACGGTGATCTTCTTATGAAGCGCCTTAGCACCATCGGCTACACCTTGCCTAAAGCCCGCCTCGAACAAGTCAATAATGGCTGATTTGGCACCACCGATAAAGCCGACTTTGTTGGTCTTAGTTGTGTAAGCTGCAGCTAAACCGCCGAGATAGGAAGCTTCATTACTCTTGAAGGTGACAGAAGCAACATTCTTTTGACCATTAACTACACTGTCGACGATTACGAAGTTCTTCTTAGGATTCTTCTTGGCAGCCTGACTAACTGCTTGTTGTAGTTCGAAGCCGACACCGAAGATGGTTTGATAACCAGCCTTAGAAGCTTGGTCGAAGTTGGGAACGAAATCGGAAGGACCACTTGATTGGAAGTATTGATAACCGCCCTTGCCTTGCTTTAAGCCATGTTCTTTACCGTAAGCTTTAAATCCAGCCCACGCAGCTTGGTTAAAGGAATGGTCGTCAACACCGTTTTGGTCGGTGATTAAGGCAATACCGTGTTTGGTATCCTTGTTAGTTGAAGCACCTTGCTTCTTGCCCGAACAAGCGGTTAAGGCTAAACCTGCCGCAAATACAATCGCACCAACTGATAAAATTTTTTTGAACTTTGAGTTCATTTCTACCTCCAGAATTGATATTATTTTAAGAATGATTCGATTAAGATAATAAATTAATGTACGTGTTATGTCAATACAAAATTTAAAATAAGCAAATTATGTCTATATATAGTACAAAAAACGAATAATATGTGATATACTGCTTTTAAAATTAATATTCTGAGAGGAAAAACTAAATGCAAAAGAAAATCGCAACCGGTAAGATCTATTTAGGTGGATCATTCAATCGAGAGATAGATCATGAACGAGTGGAAAGGGCAAAAGAAATATTGGCTAAGAATCCAACCATTGCCAAAGTACATTTTCCATTCGATTATGATTTTGTTGATCCGGAAGAGAAGAATCCAGAAATTGGTGGTCAAAGAAGCATGACCTGGCGAGTGGGTACTTTTCAAAATGATCTTAATGGGATCAACAGTGCTACTTGTGGCGTGTTTTTGTATGATATGGATGTTTTAGACGATGGTTGTGCGTTTGAAATTGGCTTCATGCGTGCAAATCATAAGCCAGTAGTGTTGGTGCCATTTACTGAACATCCGGAGAGACCGAAGAAGATGAACCTGATGATTGCGCAAGGCGTTACTGCGATTATTGATGGTAATACGGAGTTAGAAAAACTAGCTGAGTATGATTTCAATTGGATGCCTTATATTCCTGTAACAGGTTATGACATTTATTAGAAAAAGTTAAAAGCATCCCGATGGAGATGCTTTTTTGTGTTAGATAAAAATTAAATTCATGATTTGCTACTGTAATATTGCAGATATGCCTGTTTTTGAGTCTTGAGATATTAAAATATAAAAGAGAAAATCTTTTAGTAATAAGGAGTTAGAAAATGGATTAAAAAAAGACTTTGTTTACTAGCATGGCTGCAATTACCTTGTTATCAGTTGGTACAACTGCAATTGCTGCTAATAGCAATGCAGGGGTGGTTGAAGCAAAAACTGTTTCTAGAAAGTTGAAACGTAATGCTGCTATTTACACTAGCCATGGTAAACGCACTCATAAGAAGTATTTGAAGAAGGGCATGAAAATCAAGATTTACGATTATAAGACCATCAGGGGTAAGAAATATGCGCGTATTGGCAAGAACAAGTACGTTTTAGTTTCTAACTTGGCTTCGGCAAAGAAAAAAGCCGTGAAAAAAACTGATCAAAGTACTTCTACCAATTCTTCAGATACTACTGATGCCGATATTGCACCAGTAGATAAAGCTAAGCTTGCTGTATACAAGGGCTGGTTGAAGAATAGAAAGAGTGGTAACTTGGTTGCTATTCGTGATACCAAAGCATATGACGATGATGGATATTCTAAAGTTCTTAAGGGCTAAGTTATCAAAATTCCAAGTGAAGATGATGAAATAGATGTTTCTGTTCATGGTGGTAATAATGGCCCTGAAATTGAATTCGGTGGTAACGAAGGTAGTACCAAATTCAATTGACTTAGACTTTAAGACTTATGATGGCACTTATAAAGATAAGTTAGCAAATATAAAGAAATACACTAATTCTAAGGAAAAGATTTCATTCGTCCCAACAGTTAATGTGGTTTCCATTCCTGATCTTGATTATCCTAGAATGACTTTGAAGGCAGGTAAAGAAGTAACTCTTAATTATCCAGATTTGATGATCAATGGTGAATAAGGTAATAACGGCCATGTATTCCAAGTTCCATATAACCAAAGTACTGGTTGGAAGAGACCTTAATTTGAACTAGATATGAAAAAGCTCCGTGTAAAGCGGAGCTTTTTTATGGTATAAACTTAACTTTCTTATACTTGTCTTACATTAAGGAGTTAGAATAAAATAATTCTATTATTACATTCAGTATTAAAACTGAATACTCTTGATAAGATGCAACGCGGAGGTAAATGTTATGCGAAGCCTAACACAATTTGACTATATGCTAGATTCCTATGATTCTCAGGATCAAATTTTAGAAGATTTAAGAAGCAATTTTATTAATACTTTTCCAGTAGACTACATCAGAAACAAGATGACTGTAGCTGAATATATTGAAGGAAAAGGTAACAAAGATAGTTTTTGTAATCGTCTTGAAAGAGAACTTAGTGGATTAGGAAGCATTAAAGGCGCAACAGCTTCAAAATTTGGTATTTATTATAGTCAGAAATATCAAAAATACTTAATTAATAAAGTATGGCAGACCCCTAAAGATAATCCAAATTTAAAATTGTCCTTTAAAAAATTAAGAGAATCAATTGCAGATTTGATTGAAGCTGGGAATTCAAATAATCAGAAAGTAATTGAAACTCATCCTCTTGCACCTATGGTTAAAATGAAAATTCTGTCGATATATTATCCAGAAAAGTACTTAAATATTTTTTCTAAAAGAATGTTGGATTATTTTGTATTTCAATTCTATGGGAATTCGGTTTCAAGAAATATCTCACTTTTTGAAAAACAACGACTCCTTTTAAAATTGAAGTATGAAGATAATGCTACTAGAAATTGGAATAATATCAAATTTGGTAATTACATTTATCACCTTTTTCCAGCTGCATATAAATTAGGTGAAGAAAATCAGTTTAATGGTAGCAAGAACAATAAAGCAGTCAAACTTGAACAAATAGTACCATTGCCTCCTAGAGAAGATAGTCCAGAGTTTCCAGTTGCTTTTAATAAAACAGCTGTAAAATATAAAGCTAAAAATCCACAATCTCAAAAGAGATTCATTGCTAAAGTAGACTATGTAACCAAACAGAAAGCTAACCTAGATGTAGGAGAATTGGGTGAGAGAGAAGTATTTGAATACGAAAAGAAAAGGCTAGCAGAATTTGGCAATCTTCAAAGGCAGATTCAATGGCAATCAAAGAAATCTGATGCTATTGGGTATGATATTCTTTCTTTTGAAAAAGATGGTACTCCGAGACAAATTGAAGTTAAAAGTACCACTGATAAAGTAAGTAATAAATTTAGTTTTATTATGACTGAAAATGAAAGACAACATGCATTATCTCTTTCTAATTATTGGATTTATCGAGTATTTGATGTAAAAAAGCAACCTATTATTTACAAGATAAAAAATCCTTTGAAGGATAACTTGGCCGAGATAATTCCTGTAAAGTATCAGGTTAATGTGAAAATAAAAAAATAAAAATGTGTCTGGGAAAAAACTAAGCCTTAGATACTGAAAGACGATCAATCCAACTCTTA
>CAKNLX010000026.1 GCA_930989465.1 uncultured Lactobacillus sp.
ATTATTGGGATATTGGGGCTCGAACCCAAACATCCAGGAACCAGAATCCTGTGCCTTACCAATTTGGCTATATCTCAATTAATCACCCGTACGAGAATTGAACTCATAACTCCACCTTGAGAGGGTAGCGTCTTAACCATTTGACCAACGGGCGAATCAACATTTATAATTATGCTTTTTTCTTCTATGCTTGTCAAGTAATTTTGACTATAATAATGCTAATGGATGGTGAAACATGATCGACTTTAATAAAACACAGCATTTAATTGAATCAATGGTTTTTGAACGCGTTGTTCCAGGCGTCAATTACACTTTTATCAAAAATAAGCAAATTTTTACATCAACTACTGGTTTTGCTAGTATCTACCCAGAAGTTACTCAGCTGAGCCCTTTTGCAGAATACGACCTAGCTAGTTTGACTAAGGTTTTAGCAACAGAAAATGTCTTGCTTAAGCTTTATGACCAAGGCAAACTTAACTTTACTGAGCCCTTGCAGCAATTTATTACTGAATTTAAAGACCCTCGTGTACGCCTTTATCACTTGCTAACCCATACTAGTGGCATTCGTGGCTGGATCCCCCACCGCGACAAACTAGATCATGATGCCTTACTACAAGCAATTATCAATCTGCCAGTAACTGACGAATTTGAACACAAGATGCGGTATGCCGATACAAACTTTATCTTACTTGGATTAGTTATTAAAAAGATTTTTGGTAAACCTGTCCAAGAAGTAGTCACAGAGCAAGTCCTCAATCAAATGCCGCTTGAAAATACTACTTTTTCACCACAAAAGGATGATTGCGTGCCTACTGCCCTAGTTGATGGCCATGTCTTGCAAGGTATTCCACATGATCCTAAAGCTAGACAACTTGGAATAGATTGCGGTTCTGCTGGCTTATTTTCCAATCTTCAAGACTTAGTTACCTTCGCCCAAGGTTATTTAGGACTAAAGGATGTTTTACCTTATAGTCAAAAGACTGTTAGCCAGCTATTTGATAATAAAAATCCCCAAGGCATAAAACCACGCTCTTGGGGATGGGACCTTCGGTTTGATCCAAAGCAAAATTATCCGATCATTTTGCACACCGGTTTTACTGGTACTTTAATTATTCTTGATCGCATCAAACGCTCTGGTCTAATTTTATTGACCAATCGAGTCCATCCGACTGGACACAACACTGTTTTCTTAGCTATGCGCGAAAAAATTATCCGTAGTTTTATCAACGAAAACGCCAAAATATAAATTATAGAAAAAAGACGGCTGTGTGTCAGTCGTCTTTTTATCTCTCACTAAATTTCATCATCCGTCTAGTATTATAACTTATTTTAACGCTAATGTACTAGTCAAATATTATTTTTCTGCTTTAAACATTTTCCAGTAGCTAATTAAAATGATTAATGCCATTAATAAAGTAAAATAAAAGGCTGCCTGACTACCTTGAGCTGTCGCCAGTGCATAGGACGCTGAACCCTTTTTCTGCCAGATCGACATAATTGCTGCTAAGATAGTTGTTCCTACAGAACCGGCTAATTGCTGGCTAGTCTGACAAACTGCGGTTGCATCGGCGCGCAATGCTCCTTTTTCTACCTTCAAAGCTTCAGCTAGCGTGTTAGAAAATGACATTCTGTGTCCTAACATCATGATGCCATAAATAATAATGATCATCATCACAGTCAAATTTAAGCCAAAAATAGCAAATAACAAGCAGCTGATCGCCATTAAGAAGCCACCTAAATAAAGTGGCAATTTAGCTCCTTTTTTATCATATAGGCTACCAAAATATGGATTGAGTAGCCCTGCAATAATACTACCTGGTAGCAAAATCAAACCACCAACTAAAGATGTTTGCTTTCCGACAATTTGGATGTAGTTAGGCAATACAAAACTGATACCAATATTATTAAATTGCAATAAAAAGTAAGCTAACGCACCATAAACAAACGCTTTTTGCTTAAATACGGCTAGATCTAACAATTTCTTGGATGATTTTTTAGATAATCTAACAAATAGCCAAATTAAAATTGCAGTCACAATTAATAAAATCCACATTAAAGGATTAACAAATCCATTACTAATTTGATTTACGCCTAATGTCAAAGTAATAAATGCTATAGCTAAAACGATAAATGATAGCCAATCAAAACTATTTTTAGTTTGTTCATGATACTTACCGACTACAAATAGCCCGGCAACAAAAACAATGATCGCAAAAATTGTAACAAAACCAAAAATCCAGCGCCAGTTAAGATAAAAAGTAGTGATACCGCCAAATGCTGGTCCTAAAGTCGGTGCCATAGCTACTACTAAGCCGGCGATTCCCATGTAAACGCCCCATTTTTCGCGAGGCATAACTTCGGTTACTAAGTTAAACATCAACGGTGTACTTAATCCTGCACCTAGAGCTGAAATCAGCCGACCTAACAGTAAAATAGGAAAATTAGGTGCTACAGCACTAATTACGCTTCCAATCATAAAACCAACGCAAGCAACAATAAACAATTGCCGCGCAGTAAAACGTTCATTCAAATATGAAGAACAAATCATAATAATCGCAATCGCCAATAAATATCCTGTTGTCGTCCATTGAATTATATCCAAACCGACACCAAATTGCTTCATCATCGTAGGAAAAGTGACGTTTAAACTAGTTTCCGTCAAAATTCCGACAAATGACATAAACGCAGCTGATAATACTGCTAAAACATTTTTAGTATTCTCTTTCACACAAAAATCCTTTCCACAAAAAAAGAAAGAGCAAAAAACCTTTGTTTCCTACTCTTTCTTTAATTAGCACAGCTAATTATATTAATACGCATACTATCAAATATGCTGAGTATTTTTATTAAAGACGCTTAGTTAAATCGTCGTGTAAATCTTCGTAACCTGGTTTGTTAAGAAGACCAAACATGTTACGTTTGTATTCTTCAACACCTGGTTGGTTGAATGGGTTAATGCCATTCAAGTAACCTGAAATAGCAATAGCTAATTCAAAGAAGTAAATCATGTAACCTAAAGTGTGTTCAGATTGATCTGGAATGTTAACAGTCATAACTGGAACACCACCATCAGTGTGAGCCAAAACAACACCTTCATAAGCACGATCGTTTACGTAGTTCAAGCTCTTACCTTCCAAGAAGTTAAGTTGGTCAAGGTTCTTTTCATCGCCTGGGATCTTAACATCATGACGTGGATTTTCAACACGGATAACAGTTTCGAATAAGTTACGTAAACCTTCTTGAATGTATTGACCAAGTGAGTGAAGGTCAGTAGTGAAGTTAGCGCTTGATGGCCAGATACCCTTGTTGTCTTTACCTTCTGATTCACCCATCAATTGTTTGCACCATTCACCAAACATTCTAAGACTTGGTTCATAGTTTTCAACAATTTCAGTAGTGTAACCCTTACGGTAAAGGATGTTACGAAGTGCTGCGTATTGGTATGGAGTTGCCTTTGACAAATCAGTGTCAGTGTAATCAGCACGAGCGTCTGCTGCACCCTTCATCAATTCATCAATATCAGCACCAGCTGCAGCAATTGGAAGTAAACCAACAGCAGTAAGAACACTGTAACGACCACCAATGTCATCTGGAACTACAAATTCTTCATAACCTTCAGCATCAGCTTCAGTCTTTAAAGCACCCTTTTGACGGTCAGTAGTTGCGTAAATTCTCTTAGCAGCTTCTTCTTTACCGTACTTCTTAATTAACTTATCTTTAAAGATTCTAAATGCTACTGATGGTTCAGTAGTAGTACCTGACTTAGAAATTACGTTAATGCTGAAGTCCTTGTCGCCTAACCATTCAATTAAGTCGTAAAGGTATGAACCTGAAAGTGAGTTACCACAGAAGACAACAGTTGGCATATCGCTGTCAGCCTTACCATAGAAGTTACTGTTCAAGAATTCAATTGCAGCTTGTGCACCAAGGTATGAACCACCAATACCGATACAAATTAAAACATCTGAATCGTTTTGAATCTTCTTGGCAGCCTTCTTAATACGAGCGAATTCATCCTTGTCATAATCTACTGGCAAGTCAAGCCAACCACGGAAATCGTTACCAGCACCGGTACCTTCACGGAGTTCAGTGTTAGCAGCATTTACCATAACTTGCATTTCACTTAATTCATTTTCGTGAACAAATGGAGTTAATTTACTACTATCAAATTTAATTAAACTCATAAATCTGCTTCCTAACTAAATAAAATATTTTTCACAAACCTATTTTAACAATCTTGATTTATAAATACCAGTACATTATAAGCGCATTCAGGCTTTTTTGACAATTTTAAAAATCACATAACCCAAAATTGCTCCACAAGTATTGAAGAAAACATCATCAATATCGCTAACCCCCGTCACCAGCAAAAACTGCAGAGTCTCAATTCCCACTGAAAACAGCATCCCCATCAGTACCGTCCTTAAAAACGTTGCTCTTTTTGAAAAAACAATGGGGAAAAAAATGCCAAACGGCACAAAGCACAAGACATTGCCAAAAGAATTATAAAAGAAATCCAAATGACTGGGAGCATAGACTAATTTCCAAGTTTCCTTCATGAATACCAAGTTAATATCACTCAATGGCCTAGAGAAATTAAAGTCAAGCTGCCACGGAAAGTAGGTATTTCTAAAAGTTGTCAGCATCAAAACTAAGATTATGTAAAAAGAAAAGCCCCAAACGCTAGCTTCAGACCTAATTGATCTTCTGCGGCGCACCAAAAGAAGCCAAATTAAACGCAATACAGCAAAAATTAAAAAATAAAATATTGTTTTATCCAGCGCTAATAAGGTTAATTTAACTAATGCAAAGTGGTTAATATTAGTTGCATACTGTTTAGCTAAAAAACTATAAAGTGGGCCCAAAAATAGCATACTTTGCCTCTTTCCAAAATATTCATTATAGATTATACCTATTTTCACGGCTGGAAAATCTTAAAAAAAAGATAACTCTTAGCAAATTATTGTTTTAAAAGAGGTGAACCATTAAAATTAAAAGATGTTAAAGGAGCATTATATGGAAAAAAAGAAAATTATCAGTTTTATTCAAACACGAACGGGCTTTTTAACCCTTTTAGTTGTTTGTTTCTGGCTGAAATATATTTTTGCAGCTTATTTTGATTTCAATTTAGGCTTGAGCGACCCGTATCAACATTTCATTATGTGGCTCAGCCCCGTAGGGTCCGCCATCATTTTAATCAGCTTCGGTTTTTATATTCCTAAACCGCTGATCTCTTACATCACAATGTTAATTTTAGATTTTGCCAATACGGCATTGCTTTTTGCAAATATTATCTACTATCGTCAATTTTCGGACTTTTTAACAATTAAAACGATGTCTAACGTTGGTAAAGTTTCGCAGGGTCTAGGTAAAAGTACCGTTGCTCTTCTGCATCCAACAGACATTATTATCTGGATTGATTTGATCGTTATTGTTACTTTACTGATCATTCATAAAATCAAAATTGATCAAAGATCTTATGGTTTATCCACTCCCTTTGCGATTACCTCAGTAGGCGCATTTATCCTAACCCTTAACATTTTTTTGGCAGAAACTTCTCGTCCGCGCTTATTGCGCAACACTTTTGATCGCTCCTATGTCGTTAAATACCTTGGTATTGACACCTTTACTGCTTATGATTGCTTCAAGAGTGCGCAAAATGTTCAAGTCACTAAAAATGCCAACGCTGCAGACTTGAACCAGATTTTAACTTTCACCAAAAAACAAAATGCTGCTCCATCTTCCTCATATTTTGGTATTGAGAAAAACCGCAATGTGATTATCATCCACTTAGAAAGTTTCCAGCAATTTTTAATTAATCTTAAGGTTAATGGCAAAGAAGTGACGCCGTTTCTAAATTCACTTTATCAAAATAAACATACGCTCAGCTTTAACAACTTCTACCACCAAGTTGGTCTAGGTAGAACCAGTGACGCGGAAAACATGCTAGAAACTAGTACTTACGGTATTCCCGACGGATCTTTATTCACTTCTTTAGGTTCGGAAAACACCTTTCAAGCTGCACCGCAAATTTTGCGTCAAGATGGCTATACTTCCGCTGTCTTTCACGGCAACGTCGGTAGTTTTTGGAATCGAAATGATGTTTATAAAAATATGGGCTATAATTATTTCTTTGATAAAAATTACTATAGCTCCCAAAGTAAAGATGCAAGCGGCTATGGGTTAAAAGATAAGCTGCTTTTTGCCGAAAGCGTTAAATATTTAGAGCAGATGCAGCAGCCTTTCTATGCTAAGTTCATTACGGTAACCAACCACATTCCGTTTAACTTAGATAAAGAAGACAAGGACCCTAACTTTAAGACTACAAACACTGCCGACCAAACTATCAACAATTACTTTGAAACTGCCCACTACCTAGATGAGGCATTGCGTGAATTTTTCCACTACTTAAAGTCTTCTGGTCTTTACAAAAACTCAATGGTAGTCATTTATGGTGATCACTATGGGTTAAGTAATTCTGAAAATGAAACCTTAGCACCAATTATTGGTGAAAGCTCTGACACGTGGAATACTTACAATAATGTTCAAATGCAGCGTGTTCCATTCATGATTCATGCCAATAATTTGAAAGGAAAAATTAACCATGAAATTGCTGGTGAAATTGATGTCTTGCCAACACTGATGCATTTGCTCGGTATTAACAATAAAAACTATGTCCAATTCGGTAGCGACATGCTTTCGCCTAAAAGACAAAATTGGATCGTCTTTCGTAATGGGACCATTGTCAGCTCCAGATATATCATAGTTGGTGCTAAAGGAATCAAAGGTACCGTTTATGACCGAGTTAGCGGTAAACAAATCATTAATTTTACTCCTCAAGAGAAAAAAGAAATCTCTGAGCTAGCACAAAAGGCCAAGGCATCATTACACTATTCTGACTTATTAAACAACCACAATTTGTTACGCTTCTACACCCCAACTGGCTTTGTCCCTGCTGATCCAACCCAATTTGATTATTCCGTCAATTATCAAAAAATGATCGCTATCAGAAATGAATTAGCTGGCAATTCCACCTCGCTTTATAGCAGACATCGCGGTACAACTACTAATCTTTACCGTACTGATGCCGCTGAACTAAAAGATAGAAAACAAGAAATTACCCAAGTTCCTGACAGCGTTAAAAATATTAAAGAGAATACGAAAAACAAAAACAGTTCAGAAAATACCAATAACTAAAAAGAACGCACAGACCTTTCAAAAAAACTGTGCGTTCTTTTTTTAGTTTTTAGCTACAAACTGTTCATAGCCCTTGTCATAAAAGGTCACGGTGAATGTGGAACCTTTACCTGGTGCGGAAAATACTTCTATTTTGCCACCATGTTGCTTAATCAAAGAAGAAACAATCGCAAGTCCCAAGCCTGATTCGCCAGTTCCCATTCGAGCACGCGATGGATCAGCCTTGAAAAAGCGTTCAAAAATATACTTAGTCTGATTCTTGCTCATGCCAATACCATTATCCTTAACCGATAATTGTGTTCCATGCTCTATCCGTTTACCCGAAATAATAATTTTGCCATCATGAGTGAATTGAATCGCATTTTGAACTAAGTTAACCATTACCTGGGTAAAACGGTCACGATCTGCATAAATAGGCAACTGATCAGGTGCCTCTACAACCAGCTCATCGTTGGCTTTAGCTGCATTTTGTTTTAATTGCGACTTCAAATCATGCAGAATAATTGTGGCATTAAAGTTAGTCTTAACCAGCATAATTTGATTATTTCGAATCTTTTCATAGTCCAAATTTTCATTGACTAACCGAATTAATCGTTTAGTTTCGCGCTGCATTAACGCGATTGACTTCGGTTTAGAATCCTCTGGGATAGCATCGTATTGCAAGCCCTCTAGAATGCCATTAATTGTTGTCAATGGCGTCCGCATTTCATGAGCAGCATCAGCCATGAATTGGTCTCGTCGCTCTTCTTGAGCCTTAACCTCTTCGTTCGACTGCTTCAAAGCCTGCACCATTTTATTGAAATTCTCAGCCAATTGATCAATTTCATCGCTATCTTTATGCTCAATTTGCACATTAAAGTTACCTGATGCAACTTTTTGCGTAGCACGTGATAATCGCTTAATTCGTTTAGTTGAATAATAAGAAATAATAAAGCTCAGCAACAATCCAACCGCTACAGTAATTAACAATGCACGCAACAAATTGCGTTTAGCCATTAAAATCGGTCGCTCAACATGCTTTACTCTCGATCCTATCCAAACAATGCCAACAAGATTTTTGCCATTCATCCATGGAACCAAAACCCCCGTGTAGGCATCCTTAGTTGAACTAATCGGTGAATTTTCATTATGATTATTTTGAATTCTAATCTCTTGCCCATTTTTTAAAGTAGTAAAAACTTCTTGCGAAAGCTGAATTCTAGCCTTTGTTTTGGGATAAATCTGCTCATTTTTATCATTAAAAATACGTAAATGAGCATCATCACCACGAAGAACATATTCTAATTGATTCAAGAAGTTATTGCTAAGTAATGCAGTTCCATTTTGGCTATCAGCTTCCGCCAAGTTTCCCAAAGAATTAGCATAGCTTTCCATCCGCTGGTAGTTTTGCGTATAAGCTTGATTACGCGCATAACCAATCTCCGAGTAACCAATAATCGAGATAGTTGTCACAATAATGAGTAAGAAACTCAACATATTTTGGTAAATTAATTTCATTATTTGACCTGCGAATCATCAAACTTGTAACCGACGCCCCAGACAGTTTGGATCACCTTGGCACCAACCTTCTCTAATTTCTGTCGAAGCTTTTTAATATGAGCATCAACAGTTCTTTCTTCACCATAATACTCATAGCCCCAAACTAGTTCTAGTAATTGGTCACGAGAAAAGACTTGTCTAGGCTTTTGTGCCATTGTATACAGCAAATCAAATTCTTTTGGTGTCAAACCCATTACCGGCTGATTATCAAATAAAACTTCTCGTCTATTTTTTGAAATCTTCAAATGATCGGTCGTAATCTCATAGTCTTGATTATCTTCTTGAGTATGAGCTGGTTCTTCTTCCATCATCACGCGCCGATGCAAAGCCTTAATGCGGGCAATCAAAGCAATTGGGCTAAATGGCTTAGTGACATACTCATCAGCTCCGATACCTAGCCCCAACACTTGATCTGATTCACTGCCACGAGCAGTAAGCATAATAATTGGCACTGTCGGCGAAATTGCCCGTACCTCTTTAGCTACTTGAATCCCATCTTTTTTTGGCAAATTCAAATCTAACGTAATCAGATCATACTTATCCGCGTTCTTTTTAAACATATCGACGGCTTCGACACCATCGACAGCAATGTCTTGTTGCCAACCTTCTTTTTTGAAAAACATTCCCATCATTTCAGCTACGGAAGTGTCATCTTCGACCATTAATATTCTCAAACTCATTATCAATCCCTAAATCCTTTTGTTCTCTTATGCTTCACTTGATCAGGATCGACATAGTCATGTGGCAATTCATGTCGTTTAGACAAAAATGTTTTCAAACTTTTTTCGGTATAAACAATTGGCAATAAGATAAATAAATAAAATGTTAACAGCCAAATGAGAAAATAGCGATCCCAATTCAAATAGTGAATGATTACTCCTAACAGTGCTTGAATAAACCCAAACAGGATACAATACCAGCTTGCCCGTTTCTGAGCAAACTTAAAACTATCCTGGTTAACTTGCGCAAGATAAGATAAATAGCCATAAATTCGGTTGGGCCTTTTGGCTGGCGTAATCAGCCAAATCAACCCTACCGCCACCATAACTAAGCCACAAGCGACATAGATCACGATTTCTCACTCCTAATTCTGATAAATTTAAACGGTTATTCCTCACCTGGTGCAGACATAACTATTCTCATTTTACCAGTGAAAGTGAAATTCTTCATCTCATTTGGAATAATTAAATTAGTTCCCATCTTCAAATCATATGACTTGCCATCAGCTTTTAATTTTCCTTCGCCTTTGATAACGGAAACTAACAGGTATGGATGATCCTTTAAGCCGGTCTTCCAAGTACCATCAAGGTCAATTTGCCACAAATAAAAGTGTGGTGAAAGTGGTGGTTCAACCAATGTCTTAATTTCTGCATCTTGATCTTGGCTAGTCTTAACATCTAACTTAGGATCAACATGGGGAACAGTGGTCACATCAATTGACTTTTGAGTATGAAGCTCACGCTTTTTACCATCCTTGTCCACACGATCGTAGTCATACAAGCGGTAAGTTACATCACTTGACTGTTGAGTTTCAATTACTAAGCATCCCTTAGTTAAAGCATGAATTGTACCTGCTGGCACATAGAAGAAATCGCCTGCTTTAACCGGAACTTTTCTGAGCAACTTATCCCATTCGCCTTTGTGGATCATATCAGCTAATTCTTCACGGCTTTTTGCATGATGACCATAAATAATATAAGCACCTGGATCAGCTTGCATTACATACCAAGACTCAGTCTTACCAGAATCATTTTCTACTTTGCGAGCATAATCATCATCCGGGTGTACTTGAACTGATAAATTATCATTAGCATCTAAGAATTTTACCAATAATGGAAATTCCTTGGCCTTAGGGTTGCCAAACAATTCCGGATGCTTCAAGTAAACATCCCGCAATGACATTCCCTTAAGTGGCCCATCTGTTACAGTTGACGCGTCATCCTTGTAACCTGAAATAATCCAAGCTTCTCCAACTTTTCCTTCTGGAATATCATAGTGAAAAATATCATCTAATTTACGTCCACCCCAAATTTTTGGCCTAAAGTATGGGGTTAAAAATAATGGTTCCATTTAAATCACCTCAATTAAAGTATAAACTTTAAGGTAGAATAAATGAAACCCTTTTCTTAGATATATGTATACTATTTGTTTTACATGTAAAGCTACTTGTTATACTTACGAATACCTGTAGCTAATCTTTGCATCCCATCCTTGACCATCGTCAAAGGACAAGCTAGATTAATTCGAATAAAATCATGGCCATTTCCACGATAAACACTACCAGCTGAAATAATCAGCCCAGTTTCTTGGCGAATGAACTCTGCTAATTCCTGTGAATCAGTACTGATCTTTTGCACATCGATCCACATCAAATATGTCGCATTGCCCGAAATGATTTGTACTTCAGGAATGTTTTTTTCAATAAAATTCTGCACATACGCAAAATTTTGCTTTAACTGTTTTTTCAAAGCATTAAGCCAATCATGGCCTTGCTCATAAGCCGCAATCGTTGCTGGAATCGCCAATAAATTAGGCTCGGCTACTTCATCACTATTTAAACCGCGGCTAACCATATTCCGTAAGTTCTCATCAGGAACAATTGCCGTAGCAGCATGAAGAGCAGCAACATTAAAGGTTTTACTTGGAGACACTAGTGAAATCACACTATTTTGTGCTTCACCTGTTACAGAAAAGGCTGGCGTGTAATCTGGACCTTGTCTAACCAAATCACCATGGATCTCATCCGATAGTAATGTTACATGGTATTAGTGACAAAGATCCGCAATTTTTTGTACTTCTTCACTAGTCCAAACTTTTCCTACTGGATTATGTGGGTTACAAAAAATCATCAAAGTCGTTAGCGGCTCAGCTAATTTTTGTTCCAATTCAGCCCAGTTGATCGAATAACTTTTACCATCGAAAGCTAAATCACTCGACAAAACATGGCGCCCATTATTCAAAATGGAATTATAAAAAATATTATAAACTGGCTCTTGTACTAAAACATTATCACCAATATGTGAAATACGGCGTACAATTGATGAAATAGCAGGGACTACTCCAGTAGTAAAAATCATCCAATTTGTTTGTGGCCGATGATTATGTTCTGTTTCATACCAATCAGCGACAGCATTAAAATAATCTGCTTGTGGGAACTCATAACCAAATGCACCTAATGTCAATTTTTGTTGCATTGCCGCGATAATTTCAGGTGCCGTCTTAAAGTCCATATCGGCAATCCACATTGGTAATTCACTAGACTTCACATCCCACTTTACTGAATCAGTCTTTGATCTATCTGGTGCATTTTCAAAATCATATTGCATATATCTCACTAATCCTTTGGTGTTTGGTTCGTATCAGAATGAACAATTTTTGTACCTTTTTTTCGGGCAATCAAGCTCGGTTTTAGATGGATCTACCTTATCTGGATCGATAATCAAAGTACCAATCTCAGGTACCGTAATTTTACCAGAAATTGGGTTTTTAATACTATCAATCTTTGTATTAAGCTCCACATCTAAATTAGAAACATATTCAAAAGCTAAATCTGTATGAATCAAGGAACCATTCTTAATCTCCAGGTGATCAATGTAGTTCAAGCCCTGATCACTTTCAATTTTACAATTAATTAACGTAATGTTGTTAGTATTCCAAGCTAAATATTCACCATCAATAATTGAATCGTAAATCGTGACATTATTGCAATTCCAAAAAGCATCTTTAGAGATAAAAGTTGAATTATGAACTTCAATGTTTTCTGCACCATCAAAAACATAATTTCCCACAACGGAAACGTGATCAAGATAAATATTCTGGCTATCTTTACCAAAATAATCACCATTAATTTGAGAATTGGTAATCTTAATATCATTACAAGTCCACATTGTTTCTTCTGCGTTAGCAAAATGAACATTATCTAAAATAATATGACTTGTCCTTCTGAATAATTTAGGTGCCTGTAAAGCACTATTTTTAATTGAAATATTCTTGGTATACCAAATTCCAGACCGTGACATAGTTTCAAACGTGGTATTTTCAACTTTCACATTTTCATCATACCAAAGTGGATATTTTCATTTAAAAATTGAATTCTTTAATCTGATATTTTTAGCTTCTTTTAAGGGAGATTCAGCACTGCCAAATGTAATACCATCAAGGATTGCATCAGTTAATCCATAAAGAATTCTTTCACCTGCAAAATATTTATTTTTGTATTCCATAATTGTTTCCACCTTTTTGTTAATTTAATAATCATTAATTTTAGGACAGTATTCATTATATGATTTCTTTCATGCAATGTTTAATACTTATTTTTAGTGATAATGCATA
>CAKNLX010000027.1 GCA_930989465.1 uncultured Lactobacillus sp.
TTAAAAAATCAATTTACGAGAAAGAACTATTTACACAAAAGATTTGACAGTTTCACTATTATAGACATGGTTGATTTATATAATGATATTTTTAATGGGCGAGGTCACACTATCAAAGATTTAGTTTGGTTAGTAATTTTGATTTTGGTAACCTTGGGTAATTACTATCTAATGAAAGATATTGGTACTATTGACGATGATGATGAACGTGATGATTATGTCCAGATGAAGACAGATTCTACATCGTATCATATTCTTGAATGGATCATAATTATTGCTAGTGTGGCTTTTTCAGCTTGGGGAGTTATTCTATATTCCAAAAACGGAAATGAGCAATTGGCCTTTGTTTTAATTATTATTGGAGCAGTTTTATCATCAATTTGGATATTAACGACTATTATTAATTTCATTATTTGGTTAGTTAATTATTATAAAAATTAAAGGAGAATACAGTAATGAAAATTGGATTTATTGGTACTGGCGTAATGGGGACTGGCATTATTAATAATTTGCTAAAGAATAATTATGACGTCACAGTTTACAACAGAACTAAGGCTCACGCTCAACCTGTCTTGGATAATGGAGCCAAGTGGGCAGACAATCCTGCCGAATTAACTAAGCAGGTAGATGTTTTATTCACGATGGTAGGCTTTCCACAAGATGTTGAGAACATTTATTTTGGAGAAAATGGGATCTTCGAAACAGCCCAAGCAGGGCAGTACATCATTGACATGACCACTAGTAAACCAAGCTTAGCCCAAAAGATTGGTCAAACTGGTGAAGATAAGAGGATTCATATTTTTGATGCACCTGTTTCTGGTGGTGATATTGGCGCCAAAAAGGGGACATTAACAGTCATGATTGGTGGACATGAAGAAGATCTTGATCAATTACGTGATATCTTCATGACCTTTTCAAGTAAATTGAATTACTTCGGTCCCTACGGTAGCGGTCAACATGCTAAGATGGCTAACCAAATTATGATTGCCGGAACTATGACTGGTATGACGGAGATGCTTGTTTATGCAAAAGCTGCTGGACTTAACTTGGAACAGGTTTGTCAAACACTACAATCTGGTGCTGCAGAAAACTTTAGTCTAGGATCTTATGGTCCACGTATACTAAAAGGTGACTATACCCCTGGCTTTTTTGCCAAACATTTTTTGAAAGACTTACGTATTGCTCTCGAAGAAGCAGAAAAGATGAACTTAGACTTACCTTCAACCAAAGAGGCAAAACATTTATATGAAGTTTTAGTTGATGACAAAAAACTAGGTAATGATGGCACACAAGCTTTAATTAAATTGTGGTGGAAATAATGTCTTTCAGAACACCTCTGGCAGATAAAATGCGACCGCAAACACTGAATGATATGGTAGGCCAACAAGATTTTCTTGGTAAAGGAAAACCTCTTCGTCGAATTATTGAACAAAAAGTCAATATTTCTCTAATTTTATGGGGACCACCAGGTACTGGAAAATCTAGTTTAGCCCAAATCATAGCTAAGCAATTTGATTATCCTTTAGCAAAATTTAATGCCTCAATCGACAATAAAGCTAAATTAGATCAATTTATCAAAACTTATCCTTATCAGCCCTTTGTTTTGCTTATTGACGAGATTCATCGAATGACTAAAAACCTACAAGATGTTCTTTTGCCATATTTGGAAAATGGTCATATTCTGCTTGTCGGTGCAACAACTGAAAATCCGATTATGTCAATAGTTCCAGCTGTACGTTCTCGTTGTCAGATTTTTGAATTTAAAGCATTAAACGATCAAGATATTGAGACAGTTTTAAAACATGCCACAACAGAAGTTCTCAAATTGAAAGATGAACAGATTGAAACGGATGCATTGAAATTAATAGCTATTGCAGCAGATGGTGATCTACGTGTTGCGTTAAATATATTAGAAACAGTTCATGCAATTAATCCTGAAGAATTAACTGTTCAAGATGTTAAAAACTTTGCTAAAGGACAGAATTTTAGCTATGACAAAAAGGCAACTAAACATTACGACTATTTAGCTGCCTATTCAGACTCTATGGCTGGTTCAGATACAGATGCTGCACTTTATTATTTAGCAGTTTTATTGAAAAATGGAGACTTACCATCTGTTGTCCGCCGGTTAAGAGAAATTCCATATACTTATATTGGTTTGGCCAATCCGCAACAGGTTACTCAAATAGTTACGGCTGTTAATCAGGCGGAAAAGGTGGGGATGCCTAAAGCGAAGTATCCTTTGATATTTGCCACTATGTTGATGTGCATTTCACCAAAGTCTGGTTCTTTTGATGAAATTTGGGATAAGTTAGACAAAGACACTGAACATCCTAGTCAACACCCCATGCCTCGAGGGTTACGTGACATGCATTATAAGCATTCTGAAGAAATTACCGGTGGTGGTTTGATTAAAAGCCCATTTGCTGAACCACATCAGATTGCAAAGCAAAATTACATGCCTCAAGGTTTGGAAGGAAAAAGATATTACTATCCTAAAGATAACGCCAATGAAAAAAGACTAAGTGAGCAATATTTAAAATTGCATCGATATATCTATGGTGAAGATTACAAGAACTAATAATATTTAAAATTATGTAAACTAACTTTTAGTAAGCTTGTAAAAGCTAATTTCTTCAGCTAAAATAGCTTTAGTTAAATTATAGGAGTTGAAAGAAATGACAACTAACGAAAAAATCATTACTTTAGTGAAACCTGAATACTTGAAAAAAATTCCTGCTATTTTTCGTAAACATGCAACTAATAATACTTGTAAATTAATCGCTAAAGAATATCCTGATTTATATGCTGCTTTTGAAAAGGATCCTAGTGATGAACAAAAGCAAAAAATGACTAAACTTGTTAACGGCATTTTCGAGGAAAGAATGAAAAAACATAATATGCTTTAAAATAATAGAACTACAGACTTATGCAGATAGGTTCTGTAGTTTTTTGTTTGCTTAATTTTTGAATATTGATCATACTAAAAATGAAACTTTTAATTGCTGGTGCCGGCTTTATTGTACAAGATTGGCTTCAAATAACTAAGGATTTGTCAAAAGTGGAATTAACTGGAATTGCTGGTACAGAAAACGATTTAACTACTATGAAAGAATTAGCTAAACAATATAATATTCAAAATATTTATACTGATTATGCAACTGCTTTAAGGGAAACAAATGCTGATACAGTATATGTAGCCGTACCTAACTTCCTGCACTACTCATTTGTCAAACAAGCATTATTAGCTAATAAAAATGTGATTTGTGAAAAGCCATTCACTGTTAAATACGATGAATTTAAGAAATTAAAACAGTTGGCATTAGAAAAAGATCTAATTCTAGCTGAAGCAATTACCAATCAATATTTAACAAACTATCAAGGATTAAAAGATAAATTGCCTGATTTTAGGTCTAATTAGAATTGTGTCCATGAATTACTCACAATAATTTTCACCGTTACAATGCTTTTAAAGAGGGAAAATTTTACCAGTATTTGACCCTAAAAAGGGTGGTGGTGCTCTGATGGATCTGAACATTTATAATATCCACTTTATAGTGGGACTTTTCGGGGTGCCAAAATCAGTTGAATATTTAGCCAATATTCAACGTGATGTTGATACATCTGGTATTTTGCTACTGGATTATGGTGATTTTATCAATTGCAGCAAAAGATTCAGGAGCACCTGTAACTTCAACTATCGAAGGAGAAAATGAAACAATTGTAGTTAATGGACCAGCTAATGTCATGGATTCATTTGATATTTACCATAACAGTGAAAAACTACAACATATTGATAAGAAAGTATATCCTCATCGAATGTTTGAGGAGTTTAAAGAATTTAACCGGATGATAGAAAAACATGACATGTCCAAATGCAAAAAAATGCTCAACCATAGTGACGAAGTAATGCAAGTTTTACAAAAGGCCGTTGAAAGCGCTGGGCTTAAGCTGGAATAGGAGGAAAACATGAAATTCATATTCTAAATGGTGATAGAAGAGAAATTATTAATTTAGCTGTAAGTATTGAAGCTCGAAGTAACCACCCATTAGCAAAAGCAATTGCTAAATTAGCTGATGAAAAGATAGATCATATTACTACTAATACAATTAAAGGAAAAGGAATTTCTGCTACTTTAGAAAACGATAAATACTATTTAGGTAATTTAGCATTAATTGAAGAGCATACTTTTGTTAATGCAAAACTAACTAAAATAGTTAATAAATTAAGCAATTTAGGTAACTCTATTGTCATTTTTTCTAACACTGATCAAAGTATGTTAGCAGTCTTTGGCATTAAGGACCGACTTCGACCAGAATCTAAAGCTGCATTGCTTAAATTAAAACAACTTGGGATTAAAAAACTAGTGATGCTCTCAGGCGATAATCAAGAAACAGCAAAACAAATTGTGGCAGAGTTGCCAATTGATGAAGTACATGGACAAATGTTACCTGCAGATAAAGCGCAATTTGTTAAAAACGAACAAGCAAATGGTCATCATATAGCTTTTATTGGTGACGGAGTCAATGATTAGCTAATGCTGACGTTGCTATTGCTATCGGTAGTGGTACCGATGTAGCAATTGACGTGGCAGATATTGTTTTGTTGAAAAATGACTTACGTAAAATTGACTATGCCTTAGCAATTTCTAAGCGAACTGTCTTGAACATGAATGAAAACATTGCAATTGCATTATTAACCGTACTGCTATTGTTCGTTGGATTGTTTGCAGGTTATGTTGAAATGGCTAGCGGCATGTTTTATCCATGAATTTAGTATTTTAGTCGTTATCTTAAATGGGATGCGCTTAATTAAAAATTATTAAAAACTTGATGACCGTCAAGTTTCTAAGAAGAAAAAAGATTTAGAATTTAATATGTAATGATGAAAGGAAGATATTTATGCAAAAAGTAATGATGAAGTTAGGTGGCATGACTTGTCCATCTTGTTTAACCAAAATTGAAAAAGCTGTTGAAAACGTTGATGGCACTGATCAAATTAAGGTTTTGTTCAACGCTGGCAAATTAAAGTTTGTAATGGATTCAAACAAGACCAACACAGATGATGTAAAGAATGCTATCGAAAAAATGGGTTATGAAGTTATGGGCATTAAAGAAAAGGAGATTAATTAAATGAATTCAGAAGAAGCATACCAATCAGAACTAAAGCAAAGTGAAATAGACCATCACACTCCCACGGTCGGAGCAATGGTTGGTCATATCATTGCTAACTTATTAATTCACTCCTTAAAAATTAGTCAAGCTAAATTCTTTACCAAAGGTAATGCTAGTTTGTTTTTATGTCAATATGCTCCTAAATGGATTGAATACGAACAAACAGAGTTCAACAAATTAAACCAAATTTTGGTAAATAATGGCGAAAGTATTCCTACAACCACCGACCAATTTAAAGAATATACTATGCTCGAAGAAAATGGAGCTACAAAATACGAAAAGGGTAACGATCAATTATTTACATTAGTAAAAGACTTTGATACGCAAATTCTTTTTATTACTAAGGCTATTACTCTAGCCCAAAATGAAAATTGGCCAGAATTAAGTGCGAACTTAGTAGAATTATTATCATGGATTAAAGAACAAATTCGCCAATCACAAAACTTTTTGAATCACGATTTGCGTGAAGGATTGTATACTGAAGAAGACGATGATGATGACGATTTTTAAATAAAGGAAGTCTTTAAATGGCAGAGTTATGTGTTCAGTTAGTCCCACTATTTAATGCATTGCCTATAGATGAACAAATGCAAATAGAAGAGCTAGTTCATCACCAAAATTATCGAAAAAATGAGTTAGTCTTGGATCCCACTTCAAATAGTAATTTAATAATTCTTGCTCATGGTAGCGCTCGTCTTTATACCTTGAACAAAGAGGGACATGAGAATGTTATTCAAGTCTTGAAAACTGGAGATTATGCTGGTGAAAATTGGTTATTTGGTGAGGCTAATACCAATACCTACGTTGAAGCCACAGAAGATAGTGAAATTTGTTTACTGAATCGCAATGACTTTTTAGCTTTGATGAAAAAACAACCGGAATTAAGCATAAAGCTCCTAGAACAAAACATCATTAAAGTACGTGCCTTGCAGAAACAAATACAATTATTAAGTCTTCCTAAAGTAGAGGATAGACTACTTAATTATTTGCAGACTTATGCCAAAAAAGTAGGACATAAATCATTTATACTACCATTAAAAATGAAAGATTTAGCACTTTATTTAGGAACTACACCAGAAACTTTATCCCGTAAATTTATTTTACTCGAAAAACGAGGAGTCTTAAAAAGAAAATTGAGACAAATCCAACTATTATTTAAAAAAATCAATTGACAATAAATAAGCATGAGTTTACACTAATAGTCAATGGAAGTTACTAAAAGTAAGAAAGGAGTACCAACATGTTGAATTTACAAGCTATATGTCATAACTGTGTATGTTGTCCAAAAGACAATACTTTTTTGCATACGCTAATTCAGCATGACGTACTTCAATATATTTATAGTTAACTTGGTTTTTTAATTTAGCTATTTTAAGGATCTACGAACTGAATTGGTTCGTGGATCCTTTTTTGTTTGGTCTTTGGGAGGGTAAGATCTTATGAATTGGTCAATCATACAACAAGCGTTGCCAGTATTTGTCCATGCATTTGGACTCACAATTTGGCTATCGCTAATTGGAATAATAGGTTCAATTATTGTTGGAATAATTGCTAGCCTAACGCAATATTTTAAAGTACCAGTACTCAGTCAAGTCATGACAGCATATGTTGAACTAGCACGAAACACACCACTTTTAATTCAATTATTTTTCCTGTACTACGCTTTTCCAGTTATCGGAATAAAAATGTCCGCAGAAGCTTGCGGCATTATCGGTTTAATTTTCTTAGGTGGAGCATACATGGCTGAGGGATTTACCGGTGGCTTTAATGGAATTTCTACGAGTCAAATTAATAGCGGAAAAGCATTGGGGATGAGTCGTTTTCAATTAGCTCGCTATGTTGTTTTTCCGCAAGGCTTTGCCTTAAGCATGCCTGCCTTAACAGCTAATATTATCTTTTTAATTAAAGAAACATCAATTTTCTCAGTAATTGCGATTCCTGAATTAACCAACACGGCCTTAGATTTAATTGGAATGTATTACCGTTCTAATGAATATTTATTAATGCTGGTTATTGCATACGCAATTATCTTGATCCCAGTAATTCTTTTATTAACTTGGCTTGAAAGGAGAGTTCGTTATGGTGCATTCGGGAATTAATGTTTTATTTGAAGGAAGTAACTTCGCCCGTTTAATGGCTGGTCTTTGGACCTCAATTTGGATCGCAGCTATTTCATTAATAATCGGTTTAGCAATTGGTATTATTTTCGGTATTCTGCGAACTTTATCTAATAAATTCATTCGTTTTATTCTGCGAGTTTATCTAGAATTCTTCCGAATAGTACCTACGATCGTTTTACTTTACCTGGTTTACTATATTTTGCCGCGAACTTTTCATGTTAATTGGCCAGCAACCTGGATGGCAGTTTTAACATTTTCACTATGGGTAGCTGCCGAATTTAGCGATATTGTTCGCGGAGCAATTGAATCAGTTCCTAAGAGTCAACGAGAATCTGGTTTAGCACTAGGTTTAAGTAAAATTCAGCTGTTTAGATATGTTCTGCTTCCTCAGGCAATTAAACTTGAACTACCCGCTACGATTAATTTAGCAACGAGAGTAATTAAGACAACTTCACTTTTACTGGTTATCAGCATTATGGAAGTAATCAATGTTGCCCAGCAAATTATCGAAGCAAATAACCAACAATATCCAACTGGTGTTTTCTGGGTTTACGGTTTGATCTTTATTTTATATTTCGTTCTCGATTACCCATTATCAGCTTGGGCTAAGAAATTAACTAATGAAAGAAAATAGGTGACTATTATGACTGAAGAAATTTTAAAAGTTGAGCATTTAAATAAGTTTTATGATGAACGACAAGTTTTACATAACATTAATTTTTCACTGAAAAAGGGTGAAGTATTAACATTACTTGGACCATCTGGTTCTGGTAAAAGTACCTTACTTAGAACTTTGAATGGATTAGAAGATTATAAAAATGGATCAATCTATTTCCACGAGAAGAAGATTGATCCTAGTCCTAAAGAATGGCAAATCTTGCGACAAAAAATCGGTATGGTTTTCCAAAGTTACGATCTCTTTCCAAATCTAACCGTGATAGAAAACGTCTTACTTGCTCCAGTAAAGGTACAAAAACGTGATGAAAATGAAGTTAAAGAAGAAGCAATTAAATTACTAAAGCAAGTTGGATTAGAGCAATATCTAAATGCTTATCCTAGAGAATTATCAGGTGGTCAAAAACAACGAGTAGCCATAGTTCGTGCATTGGCAATGAAACCTGAAATCATGCTTTTGGATGAAATCACCGCATCCCTCGATCCCGAAATGGTACGCGGAATTGAGGAAATCGTTGAGCTCCTTTCTAAACGTGATCACATGACAATGATTATCGTTACTCACCAAATGAATTTTGCTTCCCGAATTGCAGATGAAGTACTCTTTTTGGAAGATGGCCATATTTTAGAAGATACACCAGGAAAAGAATTCTTTAATCATCCTCAAACGCAAAGAGCAAAAGATTTCCTAGACAGTATGGATTATTAAGGATAAAGCCAATGAAAAAGAAAAATATTTTTAATATTATTATGGGCATCGTTGCTCTGATAGTGGTAGTGAGTGCTGCTTATTTTGGCTTCACACAACCTAATTTAAATAGCGGTACTGCTGGCAGCCGTTGGAGCAATGAAAACGGTATTTCAGAAATTAAACGCCGTGGCTATATCAGAGTTGCAGTTTTTGGAGACTTACCACCATACGGTTGGGTAAATGACCAAGGCAAAAGAGTAGGGTATGATGTTTACTTAGCGCGTAGAATAGCTAAAGATTTAAACGTTAAAATTCGTTTTATTCAAGTAAATGCCAATAATCGTGTAGATACTTTGAATTCAAACAAAGCGGATATAGTTTTAGCTAACTTTACAGTAACGCCTGAACGTAAGGATGTAGTTGATTTTGCCAAGCCTTATATGAAGGTGTCAGTGGGTGTAATTTCGCCTAAAAACGCGCCAATCAAAAGTGCCCAAGAATTAAAGGGTAAAAAATTGATTGTCACTAAGGGTACGACAGCCGAAAACTATTTTGCTAAACAATCTGGTGTTAACTTATTAAAATTTGACTCTAAGACGCAGCAGTTCAACGCGCTAAAAAATGGCCGTGGTGCAGCCTTAGCTGATGATAATTCATATCTTTATGCTTGGGTTAAGAAAAATCCGAAGTATGTAGTCGGCATTAAAAGTATTGGGTCACGCCAGTATGTGTCTCCAGCTGTAAAGAAGGGCAATCTCTCATTATTAAAATGGACCAATCAAGAAATAACTAAGTTAACTCAGGAAGGCTTCTTTGTAAAAGATTATCAAACAGAACTTGCACCATACTTTGGAAAGGATATTAAGCCAACCGACATTATTTTGAAATAAGTTAAAAGAGAACTTCGAAAACGAGGTTCTCTTTTTTAATACCATCATCAAAAAATAAATGCTATTTATGTACACATAATATATTAAATAACTGTATTTAATCAAAAGCGAAAAAAGTGTATAGAAATTACAAACAAAAATGTTGAAGAAAACCATAACAGCAGTTATATTATAAAAACAAATGATGTTTTATTTGTATTAAGGGATTGATAACAATGAGACTGAAAAAGAAGAACTTACACTTAAACCAAGAAATTGAACAACACTACAGCTTTAGAAAATTAGCATCAGGTGCGTTGGTTTCCGCAATTATTGGTGCGTTTTTCATAGGGATTAAAACTGAAACAGTTTCAGCTGCTGTAGACAATAATGCTACTCAAGTAACTGTTAAAGAAACAAGCTCTCAAACTTCAACAGATAATTTAGATGTAAATACTGACAGTCACAGTTCTGATAAGACATTAGATAATACTCTTACATACGATAATCAAATTATTAAAAAAGAAACAAATAATACAGAAGCAGAACAGGTTACACAAACTACTGACAAGGAAGAGACTACTACTCAACCAACACAAATTAGCCAAAATGATACTGCCAAGATTAATGTAGAAAAAGATCCTAAACAAGAAACGATCACTACTTCAAAGGCATCATCAGTAGATGCAACTAAACAATTATTAGAATCAAAAACTGAGTCAACCGCTAAATCAGTAACTTTCGGAAATGGCGGTGCTACATTATCAATTAGTCGCAATACAATAGGTGCGACTGGTGATACCACAGCAATTGCTGTTGATTTCAACGTTTCTAATCCAAAAAAGGGCGATCAATATCAAATTGTAATTCCTAAAGGAACTTATGGTATTGGTACTGATGGACAAAATATTCAGTCTGGTGGTACAACTACGATCGCTAATGATGAAGATAAATGCATCATCACTAACACATTTACTGATGATAATGCCGGTACAATTCACCAACAATTTACTTTAAATCCAAGTAATAATTATGGCAGTCAGGATACACCAATGGAATTTATTGGTGATGTACTCAAGAAAATAACCATCACTAAAAAAGATGAAGCTGGAAATTCCGAAACTAAAGAATTGAACTTGACACAAGTTGTTAGTCCAGAAATGAATCCTACATTTAAGCGTACAAGTCCTATAGCTGATTCTGTACGAGCTTTGCCAAATACTGACTATACCTATGAACTTGACATTAATGAAACAGACGGCGTAGCCAAAGGTCTTGATTATTCTAGCAAAAAAGTTAATTCTACAGTGAACACTAATACCATTATTACAATTCCTGTACCTGATAGTTTTGTGTTGAACCAAGATAAAACTTACACGATTAATGATTTTGGCGATCAAACAACTATTACTCAAGCTGTTGGACCCGGTGGCACTATTGTTATTCATGTGCCAAAGCGTAGTGGTCGTCAACATTGGAACAATGGTAGTTTTGGTTATAGAATTGTAGGTCACTATGCTGTTGCTCAGTCAGTTGACGATACTGTAATCAAGGCAGATAAAACAATTCATATCGATCAAACTATCATAAAGGCAGACGGTTTCTTATTAGAGATTTAGATCAACCTTGGACTGAAACTTTACTAGGTAGTAAGCCAAACAATGAAGTACCAGAAATCACACTATCTGCGGATGTTTATGCGGACTCACATCAAATTCCACAAGATGTTGACCCTTCCAAGCTGGTTAACTTTTTTGGTTTTTAAAATACAACCAATCAAGATATTACTACTGCTAAAATTACGCTTACTTTTCCTGATGGTTTAAATATTAATCACTTAGATACTCCATACGATCCAGTTAATTTACCTGACACCATGCCTATACAATAACTTATACCGATGGTCAAACAAACTCTGAGACTATTCAAGCCGGTCAAAGTATTGAAGCCACGGATAATCAAAGTATTGCCAAGGTTGTCATTACACCTAACGTGATTTCTGCTGGTGCTATTTTTAACGGTGATAATCGAATTAAAGCCTACGGTACAGTTAATAAGACATTAAAGGCTGGCACACCAATCAAAGACGGTTACGAATTCGATTCCAAAATTGGTTTTGTTTATAGTGGCCTAATTAAAGGCAATGAAAATAGTTGGGTATTTGCAAGTCCTTTATATGCTAGACAAAATTTAGCAGAGCCTAAAACTAGTGTGGGAACTTATTATGAACAACATAAGCGCATGCCTGGTGATAACGATGCAGGATTTCTTTCAGTTTACAGTAATGCAGATAGAAATGCCACTTCTCATAGCGTGCTTGAACCAATTTTCTATTATGTTTTGCCAGAAGGTACTGTTTATAATGGTAATTTTGATCGTGGTTGGAAACAACCTGCGGAACAACAACCAAAGATTACTCACTTTACGGTTGATGACCAAGAAGTAGTGAAGCTTGATTACACTGGTACAGGCTATATCTTTGATACTACCGCTGTTCATAACAATGATGTTCATATTAATAACTTACCTTTGGCTGTCTCATAAATGGGCGATTTACATGTACAGTCCTCATATTAAGATGCTTGAGACACCAGCCAAAGATTATTCAGATTGGAAGAGCACTCAAACTGAAGGAAAATCTGACAATGTTTATGTCTTAGGTAATGGTAACTGGACCATTAGTACTGCTCAACAAGTCCACATTGCATCAGGTATTAAGGGACCAAGCGATGCATTTGCAGTTGATAATACTATTGCTGATGATAAAAATCCTGGGGCATTAGAATATGACTTGAGAATCGACAACAATTTGCAAAAAGTTAATAACGGAGTGGCGGTCATTAATATTAACGACGAGGCCGACAATAACTTCAATTTCACAATGACGGCTCCTGTTAATGTACCTAATGACATTAAAGTTTTATATTCTACATCATTACTTTCAATTTATGAATACAAAATATGTTAATCTTTCCCACGGTAATATCTTTTAAGTTCTTGATAT
>CAKNLX010000028.1 GCA_930989465.1 uncultured Lactobacillus sp.
CATTTAAGGAAGCTTTGAAGTTGGTTAAGGGTTCATATGCTTTCTTGCTTGTTGATAATACTGAACCAGATCATGTTTTTATTGCTAAGAATAAGTCACCAATGATGTTAGGAATTGGCGATGGTTTTAACATTATCGCTTCTGATGCGATTTCAGTACTTGATCAAACTAAGACATTTGTTGACTTACAAGACGGTGATGTTGGTGACATTACCAAGGACGCTTACACTATTGAAACGATTGATGGTAAAAAGGTTGAACGCAAAGCTCGTGAGCTAGATATTGATCCTAACGCAGCATCTAAGGGTACTTATGAGTTTTACATGTTAAAGGAAATTGACGAACAACCAGGCGTAATGCGTCATATTTCTCAAGATTACTTAGATGAGAACAATAGTACTAAGGTAGATCCTAAAATTGCTGCCGCTGTTGCGGAAAGTGATCGAATTTATATTTTAGCAGCTGGTACTAGCTACCATGCAGGTTTAGTAGGTAAACACTTATTTGAAAAGTATGCTGATATTCCGGTTGAGGTTGGTTTAGCTTCTGAATTTGGCTATCACTTCCCTAGACTATCTAAGAAGCCATTCTTTATTTTCTTAACTCAATCAGGTGAAACTGCCGATTCTAGAGTTGTCTTAAAGCAAGTTAATGAACGCCACCTGCCAAGTTTGACGATGACCAATGTGGAAGGCTCAACTTTATCAAGAGAAGCTACTTATACTATGCTTTTGAAGGCTGGTCCTGAAATCGCGGTTGCTTCGACTAAGGCCTACACTGCTCAGATTGCGGTACAGGCAGTTTTAGCTAAGGCAGTCGGTGAAAAGAAAAATATTCAAATTGCTAAAGATTTTGATTTGAAGCACCAATTGGCTTTGGCAGCCGTAGGGATGCAACAATTGGTTGATGGTAAAGAAAAGATTGATGAATTGGCTAAGAAGTATTTGGCTAATACGCGCAATGCCTTCTACATCGGCCGTGGCATTGATTATGCTGTTGCTCTTGAAGGTGCTTTGAAGTTAAAAGAAGTTTCCTACATTCAAACTGAAGGCTTCGCTGCAGCCGAATTAAAGCACGGAACAATTGCTTTGATTGAAAAGGGGACCCCAGTCATTGCCTTGATCAATGATCCTGCTACAGCAGACTTAACCCGTGGCAATATTCGTGAAGTAGAATCACGTGGTGCTAATGTGATGGGCTTCGCAGCTAAAGAATTTGCTCAAGCAGGTGATGATGTTGTTTTACCAGAAATTGATTACTACTTATCACCATTATTGACTATTGTGCCAGCACAATTATTGGCATACTATGCATCTAAGAATAAAGGCTTAGACGTTGATAAGCCACGTAACTTGGCTAAGAGTGTTACTGTTGAATAAAAATAAAATTTTTACCTCTAGCGACGAATACCGCCGGAGGTATTTTTTATAGATTTTCTTGTTAATAAACTAACAAAATAGGCTTATTTTTTTTAATATTAAAAATATAAAATTTAAGCAAGTGCAAGGAAACTATTTTAATAGAAGGTTTAAAGAGCTATACTAGTAAATTAAAATTAACTTGTGAAAAACATAACTAAAGTAATCGGGGGATTTTAGTTTATGAAAAAGGTTTTGGCAGTAAATTCAGGGAGTTCGTCATATAAATTCAAGTTATTTTCACTTCTAGATGAAAAGGTGATTGCTAAGGGGATGGCGATCGGATTGGACTCGATGGCTCTACCTTTTGTATTACCTTGGCAGATGGCAGTAAGCATTTAAAGAAAGTTGCAATTCCAGATCAAGAAACTGCGGTAAGTATTTTGATTGATGATTTGAAGAAATATCATGCAGTAGAAAGCTTAGATGAAATCGTTGGTGTTGGTCACCGCGTTGTCAACGGAGGAGAATACTTTAAAGATTCGACTGTAATTGATCAAGAAAAATTACAAAAAATTCGTGATTTATCAGATTTTGCACCACTGCATAATCCAGCAGAAGCACGAGGAATTGAAGCATTTATGAATGTTTTACCTGATGTTCCTCAAGTTGCCGTGTTTGATACTTCATTTCACGAAACGCTTGATCCAGTTCATTATTTATATTCAATTCCTTATGAATACTATGAAAAATACCGTGCCAGAAAATATGGTGCCCATGGTACTTCAGTTCATTATGTAACTTTGAAAACAGCAAAAATGCTACACAAAGATCCTAGTGAATTAAAGATGATTATTTGCCATTTAGGTTCAGGCTCTTCGATTACTGCCGTTAAGAATGGTAAATCGTTTGACACTTCCCTTGTCAGGTATCACGATGGGTACACGTTCAGGTGATATTGATCCGTCGCTATTGCAACATTTGATGCATAAGACTGGTATGTCAATTGATGAAATGATCAATGTTCTGAATAAAAAGTCAGGGTTACTGGGTATTTCTGGCATTTCATCTGATATGCGGGACTTGAAGTATAATAAAGCCCCACGTGCAGTTTTAGCACGGCAAATCTTTTTAAATCGAATTGTTCGTTATATTGGCTCATTTATTGCAGAAATGGGTGGAACTGACGTCATTGTATTGACTGCTGGCGTCGGTGAAGCCGATGTAGGGATGCGTAAGGCAATTATGGATGCCTTTAAATTTATGGGTGTTGTTCCTGACTATGAAGCTAATGAGCATAATGGGCAGCATGCAATCACTAAGCCGGGTTCTACAATAAAATTCTTGGTTGTGCCAACTAACGAGGAATTGATGATTGCACGAGAGGTTGTTCGCCTGACGAAATGCTCAACTTTAGCTAATAAAAATTAGAATATTAATAAAATAAGCGCTTTCTGTTAACAGTTGTCTCTAATAAAACTACAATATACTTGTTATCAGAAAGGAAGCTTTTTATTATGGCAGATGCAAAAGAAATTGAAGAAACTGCATTAATTGATAGAAATATGGATCAAGTTTTTGATTGGGCTAAGGGTAATGAAATGCCTATTCGTGACGCTATTTGGGACCACGAAATGGAAGCAAATGGTCGTGACACGATGAAGACCGAAGAAGCTGTTGAATGGATTCTTAAGGCCGATGATGACAAGGTTAAGGATTACTGCGAAAAGAACTTGAAGAAGTAACTAAAATATTCTATCAATAGACTTAACAATTTCGTCTGCGAGTAAAATGACTAGATCGCCAAAGATCTGGCCATTTTTTTAATTTCAATCGCTTGACCTACATTAATAAATATTTAATAATTGTTCAATATAAAGGTTGGGTGACAAAAATGAAAATGGAACATTCTGCAGGTGCAGTTATTTACAGAAGACGTGTGACTGGTGAACTGGAATATTTGATCGTGCAGAGCGTCGTAAATTATAATTGGGGCTTTCCAAAAGGACATCTTGAAAATAATGAAGATGCTGAAGAAGCTGCTAAAAGAGAAGTCTTTGAAGAAGTTGGCTTAAAGCCGGAATTTGATTTTAACTTTAAGGAAAAGGTCAAATATCAATTAACAGAGAATAAAGAAAAAACGGTTGTCTACTTTATAGCCAAATATCTTGCAGGACAAGAAGTCAAAACGCAAAAAGAGGAAATCTTAGCTAGCAAGTGGGTGAGTCTGGTCGAGGCCCAAAAGTATTTGACTGAGCATGGAAAGATGGATGTTTTAACTAAGGCGCAAAATTACATTGAGCAATAAAAAAGACGGGAGCTGAATTTCAACTCTCGTCTTTTCGTCATTAAGAAATTAAATTTTAATTGAATGAGACACTAATTTATTTCCTTAATATTAGCTCAATTCCTTGATGATAGCTTCCAAGGTCTTCTTAGCTTCATCTTGAATTGGAGTTTCTGGGTGTTCTTCATCGTACTTGTTGAGCCAGTTCAAACGATCTTGCATTCTCTTAGCTAAGGTCTTTTGGTATTCTGGGTCTTCAAGGTGAACTTCATAACCATCAATAGGTAAGTATGATACACCCTTGAAGTTACCGAATGGCTTGAAGTCGCTATCCTTGATGTTGCCGTTAGCCAAGTCTTCGATTAACTTCTTAGTAACTTCCTTAGGAATATCCTTGCCCATGAATGCGTCGGTGTTCAAGCTGTAGCAACTAGCACCACGCTTAGTGAACAATTCCTTGAAGTCTCTGTAGTCACCTGAAACTGGGTAAGCTCTGAATGGGTCTGCGAATGGTTCGATAACTAAAGTGTTCATGTCAAAGCCCTTAGGCAAGTTTTCAGCTGAAGTTCTCTTGGTTGCTAAAGTACAACCCATAGTAGTTGCCAATACTGGGTCATCAATCTTGATAATTGGAGGTAATGAACCGTCCTTCATAATCCAGAACAATGCAGTAATTGGTGACTTTTCAAAGTCTACACGGTGAGGACTAGTGTAGCGGGTCTTGATAACACGACCGTTGTTGTTACGTAAGTCTTCGGTTACGATAACTTTCTTGCCGTCTTTGTCTAAAGTTACATCACAGTTCATAATAGTGGTGTAGTATTTAGTCTCGTGGTGGCCAGCTGGGTAGTCGTGAGTCTTGTCAAAGTATGAAGGCTCAAGAGCTACTGAAGAACCGTCTTCACGTGAAATAATGAAGGCATCATCGTGTAAAACAGTGATGTCATATTTACCATCGTACATTTCGTGAGTCAAAGTTGACTTAC
The DNA here is from genome assembly GCA_930989465.1 of uncultured Lactobacillus sp. Lineage (GTDB taxonomy): Bacteria > Bacillota > Bacilli > Lactobacillales > Lactobacillaceae > Lactobacillus. Next base: position 4,632 of record CAKNLX010000028.1, read on the forward strand.
CTGAACCTGACAAGCCGTAGAAAGCAAAGGTCTTATCATCTTTATCGTCAAAGTGGAATGACTTTTCACCACCGTGACATGCAGTGTAGCCATGACCGTGAGCAATTGCCCAAGCTAAGGTTAAGGTACCCTTCTTCAATTCACCGAAGTAGCGAAGGTTAAAGACAGCGGCACAGTTATGTGGAGCGTCAAATACGCCTAAGCCCTTAGGGTAATCTTCATCTTGAACATTTGGATCAAAGTAGAAGTAAATGTCTGGTTCATCGTAGAACTTTGACTTTTCGTATAATTTTTCAGCTTCATCGTCAAAGAAATGGAAGTTGAGGATGTATGAAAGAAGGTTAAAGGCTTGATCTTCGGGCATCATGATGTGAGCTTTTACAGTGAATGATGGGTCAAGACCTACTAAAACAGTAGCCTTTAAGTATTTTTGTTCATGTCCCTTGTAAATATCTTCACGTAAGTTGCCGTCTAATGCTTCAGCATCTTCATTAGGATTGTCAACAAAGTGACGGGCGCTAGCAGTTCTACCTAAAATCTTGCCGTGGTTGTAAACCAATTGGGTTGCGCCATGTGGCAAACCTAATTCCTTAGTGTGTAAGATTGGCAAGTCAGTAACAATAACGCCTGATTGCTTCTTAGCTAAGTTATAAGCTTCTGCAACACTGGTTACTTCGTGGACATTGTTGCCGTAAAATGCACTTTCAATAGTGGCACGAGTGCGGCTAAACATTGGATTATCTTTTCTTAATTCATCTTGAGAATAACGTTCTTTTGTACTCATATTAAGTTTTTGTCCTCTCTAGGAAGCTTTTATAAAAACGCTTTCAATAACTTACATAAACTATAGTAACATAATTGTTTGTTAATAACCACACAAATATAAAAATATAAAATTTATGAAACTTAAAAATATACATGAGGAGCTGACATGCGTGACTTTGGTAAAAAATAAATCGATGATATAATGAACGTACGTGCGAAAAAAGGAGACAAAATGGATTCAAATCAACTCTTCAAATATGTCTATGCCAAATATGGTTTGAAATTTAAGCCTGCTGTACCAGGTTCCACTAGCGTTTACGTTTTAATGTCACCAGTTGATAGTGGTTATTTTGCGATGTTATCACGTGGGCAAGGTCAGAGTATATTGGACCTGAAATGTGGTGCAATGGCTGCACTAATAAGAGATTTGCCTGGCTTCACTGATCCAATGAAGATCAAGGCGGCAGATTGGGTTGGGGCAATATTAGAAAAAGTTAGTGAAGATTCACTCAAAAAAGCACTTGATTTTGCTTTTAAACTGGCGATGAATGGTGATGAAGTAAATATCGCCCAGAATCAATATTTTTATATTGCACCAGATAAAGTAGATGACCGCTATCAAGCCCAAGCAATTAAACCAAGTGAAAATCTTCGCAAGAAGCATAACAATAGTCTGGTTCCAGATAGAATTAGAAAGATGCTAGAAATTTATGACTACAGCATTTTGCCCAGTCGTGGCCGAGCTAAGAATTTTTATCAACAGGCTAGGATGATGGCCGACTATGATGATGATTATCCTGAATTTTTTGCCTTTAAGCGTTTTTATCCAACTTATCACGATATGAATACTGGGCAGCTTAGAAGTTACTTTACTTGGCGTAGCAAGATTCGCCAGCATGTTTTTGAAAAAACGAGTACATCCTATGCCTTTGTTTATATTTATGAATTACTGAACAATATTGGTGTTGATGACGCACAAGATGGATATAAAAAGCTGTTAGAATTTGAAGGAAAATATGTGCGACAATTTGACATTAGTATTGATGTATATTTACAAGACTGGCTCAAAGATTATGTTCTTTATTATGATTTAGACGAAAAAATTATTAAGCAGCGCTTTGCATCTGAGATTAAGCGTGATCATGATTATGAGGTTTTACACCATCCAGAAAAATTTACTGCGCAAGAGTTAGCAGCAGTCTTTGCAAAGAAAACGACTTATTGGAATTCATCTAAAGTTATTAATAAGAATGAAAAGTTATTTGTTCAACTGTTGCGTTACGTGTGGCTGGAGCTGCTGGATGCTAAAAAATACGGCATTGCATATTACAGTGCGTTTGTGGGCAAGCCTGATATAATTGAAAAGCCAATCTTTGCAGGCAGTGTTTTTTATCTGCGAAAACAACAAGTAGCTGACCATCAGATTGATGCAGTAAGAAAGTATCATTTTTACCAAGGAAAATGGCAAATTCATTGTGATCAACAAATCAGCCGTCAGCGGGTTAATTTAAATAATTTTCTCCATGAATTAGATAGAGTGGCGCGAACAGAATTTAAACTAGGTCGGTCGATTAAGCCGCGATTTATTGATCAAGCTGTACTTAAGGCAATTAACGCGGGGGTTGCTGAATATCACATTCAAGAAAAAAAGGCGCAGATTGATCAGATTAAGATTGATTTTTCCGATTTGGATCAAATTCGGGCCAATGCTTCGAAGACGCGTGATAGTTTGTTAACGGATGAGGAAAAGCAGCTAGAGCAGGCAGAAGCGCAAGAAGAAGTAGAAAAACAAGCAGATGAAACTGTCAAAGTTGATAATGAATACGGCTTAGATGAAAATGAAATGTTTTTCTTAACTGCATTGCTGATGCAGCAGCCTTGGCAGACCTATTTGAAGCAGCACCACTTAATGGCATCAATTTTGATGGATAATATTAATGAAAAATTATTTGATGAATTCGGTGATGTGGTTTTAGAAAATAACGAACAGGACCAACCACAAGTAATTACCGATTATGTAGATGACTTAAAAGATATGTTTTTGAAGGGATGAAATCATGCCACAAAAAAGAAGAGTACCAAAAAGAATTGCGCAAACTGTCCTTAATTCATTAAAGGGTGGGGTAGTGCCAAGAATAGGGTTACCTTATATTACCGTGGGGAGAAAGGCCGAGATCGAGGCCCTATTACACGATGTGGATGTTATTCAAGAAGGCGGAGCAAGCTTTCGTTTTATCGTGGGTCGTTATGGCTCAGGAAAAAGCTTTTTACTTCAAACGATCCGTAACTATGTGATGGATAAAAATTTTGTTGTTGTAGATGGTGATTTATCACCTGAACGTCGGCTGCAAGGATCAAAAGGACAGGGTTTAGCAACATACCGTGAATTAATTCAGAACTTATCAACTAAGACTAGGCCTGAAGGTGGTGCCTTGACTTTGATTCTAGATCGCTGGATTAATTCAGTGCAGATGCAAGTTTCGCAAGAAACAGGCTTAAATAATGATGATCCTAAATTTGAGCAAGCAGTTGACCAGAAAATCTATGGCGTCATTTCTTCATTAAACGAATTAGTTCATGGTTTTGATTTTGCTAAATTGCTGAACATGTACTATCACGCTTATATGAGTGGTGATGATGAGACTAAGGCTAAAGTAGTCAAGTGGTTCAGAGGAGAATATAGCCATAAGACTGAGGCTAAAAAGGAATTAGGCGTTGATATCATTATTAGTGATAGTGATTGGTATGAATATTTAAAGTTATTTGCGACTTTCTTTAGACAAGCGGGCTATGCTGGTTTAATGATTATGATTGATGAATTGGTTAATATCTATAAAATTCCGAATGCAATTAGCCGCCAGTACAACTATGAAAAGATTTTGACGATGTATAACGATACCTTGCAGGGAAAGGCAAAATACCTGGGAATCATCATGTGTGGTACACCGCAAGCAATCGAGGATCGTCGCCGTGGCGTTTATTCATATGAAGCTTTGCGTAGTAGATTAGCAACTGGAAAATTTGCTCAAGCAGGTGCGCGTGATATGTATGCGCCAGTGATTAAGCTGGAACCACTAACCGCAGAAGAGATGTTGGTTTTAACGGAAAAATTGGCTGACATGCATGCGGGACTTTATGGCTATGAACGGACAATTACGGATGATGATTTAGCGCAATTTATCAAGATTGAATATGCGCGGGTTGGTGCGGATACTAATATTACGCCGCGTGAAATTATTCGTGACTTTATTGAATTGTTAGACATTGTTTGGCAAAATCCACAGACAGATATTCAGACTTTGCTTAATTCAGACCAATTTTCATATGCTAAGTCTGAAGCAGTATCTGATAATCAAGAAAAAGATTACACTGAATTTCAAATTTAAGGATTAATTATGGACGTTTTTTCACATTACGCGCCTTTTATTCAAGACTATATTTATGAACATGGATGGCGTACCTTGCGCCCGATTCAGGTGGCTGCAGCTGAGGAAATTTTTGAAACTGAGGATAATGTATTGCTCTCAGCTTCAACTGCATCAGGAAAAACAGAAGCGGCCTTTTTCCCAATTTTGTCGGATATTTATCAAGAGCCGGAAGATTCTGTTAAGGTGCTGTATATTGCACCATTAAAAGCTTTGATTAATGATCAATATGATCGGTTGATCGAGTTGTGCCAGGATGTGGATATCCCTGTTTGGCGCTGGCACGGTGATGTGGCTCAAACGCAGAAGAGAAAGCTGCTCAAACATCCCTCGGGAATTTTGCAGATTACCCCAGAATCACTCGAGAGTTTTATGATTAATAAGCATATGGACATACCGCATTTATTCGGTGGATTGAAATATATTGTAGTAGATGAACTACATTCATTTTTGCGAAGTGATCGTGGTGGACAGACTTTCTGTTTAATCGAGCGGCTAAGCAAGTTAGCTGGAGTCAATCCCAGAAGAATCGGACTTTCTGCAACGATTGGCAATTTGAAAGAGGCTAGTGCTTTTTTAGGTGCAGGTTCTAATCGGAAAACTGTCGCGCCCAAAGTGCAAAATCAACCTCAAATCTGGCATCTATCGATGGAACATTTTTATCAGACAGATCCCCAAGCTAGCAGCAAAGATTTTGATCCAAGCCAGATTGAACCTAAAACTGATCAGGCCCCCGAATTGGCAGATCCAGGAATTGGCTATATTTTTGAACATACGCGTGGCAGAAAATGTTTAGTTTTTACCAATAGTCGAGAAGAGTGTGAGGCAGTTTGTCAGGAGTTGCGGGCTTATTGTGCATATAATCATGAACCTGATCGTTTTATGATTCATCATGGCAATTTGTCACCTGCATTGCGTGAAACGGCAGAAGCAGCGATGAAAGATGAAGATGTCTATATGACAACTTGTGCTACGGCAACATTAGAACTAGGAATCGATATTGGACAACTAGAAGCAGCCTTTCAAATTGATGCTCCGTTTACCGTATCCGGTTTTTTACAAAGAATGGGACGCACAGGTCGCCGTGGCAATCCCCCGGAAATGCACTTTGTCATGCGCGAGGAGCATCCTGAATCGCGGGCAATGTTACCGGAATTGATTCCATGGCCACTGTTGCAAGGGATTGCCTTAGTGCAGCTTTATGCAGAAGAAAAATGGGTTGAACCGCCTGCACCTAACCGACTTCCCTATAGTTTACTCTATCATCAAACTATGAGTACGCTGGCATCAGGCGGGGAAATGACACCAGCAGAATTAGCTTCAAGGGTATTAACTCTATCGTATTTTCATAATGTTTCGCAAGAAGACTATCGCGTCTTATTAAAGCATCTGCTTAAAACTGGTCACATTGAATGGACTGAAAATCATGGCTTAATTGTTGGTCTTGCTGGTGAAAAAGTTGTGAATAACTTTAAATTTTACGCTGTTTTTCAGGAAAATGAGGAATTCAGTGTGCATGCCGGCAGTGAAGAATTAGGAACAATCGTGAAGCCCCCTCCCGTTGGGGATAAGATTGCAATTGCTGGTCGCGTTTGGGTAGTTGAAGATGTTGATCGCAAGCGCCATCAAGTATATTGCCATGAGGTGAAGGGAAGAATTCCTGCTTTCTTTGGGGACGTGCCGGGGGATATTCAGCCGAAAATTTTGCAAAGAATGAAAAAGGTGCTGACTGAAAAGGGGATGTATCCGTATTTAATGCAGAATGCTCAAGCAAGATTAACCCAAGCACGTGACACTGCCGCCTTGGCTGAGTTGCCAAAGAAGAATCTGATCAAATTAGGTGGCAATATGTGGTGTCTTTTTCCTTGGACAGGGACTTACGCATTTTTAGCATTGGAACGGTTAATTAGAATTAAATGCGGTGAAAAACTAAATATTCGTGGCTTTAATTCTTCCCGTCCATATTTCATGTACTTTGCAATGGATGCCGATGAGGATGACTTCTGGCGGATCATTAATGAAGAAGCACAAAAAGACTTTGATCCCTTAGACCTGGTTTATCCTAAGGAAGTTCCTGGAATTGATAAGTATGATCAATATTTGCCAGATGAATTACTTAGAAAAGAATTTGCGCAGAGCGTTTTGGATATTCAAGAAATGAGACGGTGTGTTAAAGCAATGGCAGAGGACTATCAAGAGAATAAGTAGAATTCTGTTATAATAGAAAAAAACTGATTAGAAAAGAGAATAAAAATGGCTTTAAAAATTAATCAATTTGTTTCTAAAGATGCCCAGGCACGTGATTTGCTTAAGGAATTAATCAAGGTGCACCAAGTTCATCAAGCTTATAATGTGCGTGATTTGACTGATGCCGATGAACAGATTTTGGAGAAAGCATTTAACAAAACACGTCAATTAATGCCAAGAATTACTGCTAAGAAAATTAAGTTTGATGATAAGCAATGGGATTCATTGTTCAACTTATTGATGGCAGAACAAATTGCTTTTGCTCGAGTATTGAGTGAAGGCGATGAAAATTTGACGACTTATGCTCAAGCTAAAAATCAAGCTGAGCAAGCTGCAGCCTTAGTTAATGCACAAATGGTTAAATTGGATAAAAAGTAAAGAAATTCCTGCTCAATTTGGCGGGAATTTTTTGTTAGGCTTAATTTTAAATAGTAACTTTACAAAGGAGACCATAATTTTGTACACTACTTATTAAAAAGAAGTGAGTAGAAAGAGGAGCGCAATGCTACATAATTCAACAGTTGATGCACAAATCAATCATAGATCAATTAGAAAATTTAAAGATGAAGTGCTGAATAAGGAACAATTGGAAACTTTGTACACAGTTTTTCAACATACTGCAACGAGCATGTTTATGCAAAATGCTAGTCTGCTTCATGTAACTGATCCTGAACAGAAAAAGAAAATCCAAGAGCTTTGCAATCAGAAATATGTTGGCGCAGAAGGTGACTTATTTATCTTTATTGTTGATTTGTACCGTAATCAACAAATTCGTCAACAACTTGGCAAAGATGATGGCCGTGTTCATACGACTGATATCTTTTTCCAAGCTATGGAAGATACGCTGCTTGCCTTTCAAAATGTGGCTAATGCGGTAGAAAGCATGGGATTAGGTTATGTGCCACTGGGTACGGTGAATGATCATCCTTTGGAGATGCTGAAGACTTTAGATTTGCCAAAACTGACTTTTCCAGTGTTGGGGATGCAAGTTGGTGTGCCAGATCAAGAACCACAATTGAAGCCGCGCTTGCCACTTGAATATACATGCTTTGAAGGTAGTTATAAGAAGGATTTTGATGTGAAGGATCTTAAGGGATACGATGATGTAGTGACGACTTATTATGATTTGCGGGATGCTAATCGCCGGATTGATTCATTTACCAAGCAGATTACTGGTAAAAAGCTTGATGATCATGAGACCGATCGGGATCAATTGCCGGAAGAATTGCATAAACAAGGCCTTTGTTTAGATTGGAAATAGAATTGCAACAAGAATAATGCTGTGGTGATTGCACCCGGTGCGTTGTTTTGGTATAATTCATTTGTTGTGAGGTCGCTGAATTAGCTCAGTTGGTAGAGCATCTCCCTCGTAAAGAGAAGGTCGCCAGTTCGACTCTGGCATTCAGCA
>CAKNLX010000029.1 GCA_930989465.1 uncultured Lactobacillus sp.
TTTTTTAGATAACGGGGGCTTGATCATGAATAATCCTGAAGAATTACAACATTTTTTAGATGTTCTGCTAAAAGAGAGTAACTTTACCAGAGCAGCTAAAGAATTATATATTTCCCAGCCTTATTTAACGCAGCTAATTGGACGAATTGAGAAAAAATTAGGCACTAAGATCATCAACCGAGATGAGAGACCCTATACGTTAACTCCTGCAGGTCTAATTTACTATCAATATTTGGAGAATGTTTCATATAATAAGCAGCAATTAGGGCGCAAGCTGGAGGCATATACTCATCCTGACCAACAGATAATTAAAATTGGCATTTTGGAGAGCTTAGGTACATATTTATTGCCAGAAATTTTGCCGCAATTTTTGCAAGAAAACCCTAACGTCAAGATTCAGCTATTTGAAAATTTCCCCAGAGAAAATGAAAGAAGACTGCTTAATGGCGAACTGGATTGTTATATTGGTCAGACGCCAGAAGCACTTGACTCGAGTTTAGATGTGGTTGCGGGTGGCGAGGAACGCTATTACGTAGTGATTTCGCCAGCCTCACCATATTACCAAGCAGGAAAGTTTATCTTAAATTCGGATGAACTTGATCTAAAAGAGGTACTGCAGGAGCCTTTAGTGTTGAGTTCACCTGGTTCAGCTATCCGGCATCAAGTTAATGGCTTATTTCAGAGATTAAGACTCGAAAAAAATATTGTGATGGAGTCTAATAGTATTATTACTGCAACTAACTTGGCAATTCACGGCGTGGGTATTACCATTTCTTCGGCAAGTATTATCAGAAGAATGGAACAAACGCCAATTAACTTGTTGCCACTAGATCGAAAGTTAATGGATGTTGTCTTTTTCATTGCTAGCAAAAGCGGGGAAAAGTCGCCAGCGTTAGAAAACCTAATTTCAATTTTTCAAACGACGCATTTACAAGCAAAAATAGGATAAAGAAAAAGGCATCATGCGATGCCTTTTAAATTGCTTTGATTTCTATTGTTTTCGTTTCATGTCGATCATCTTCGGCTCAATGTAGAAGTGATAGAGGAAGGAATAACCAAGCAGTACAAAGGTAATTCCTTCAATCCAACCGCCGAATACATCAGATGGATAGTGCACGTGGACGAAAATTCTGGTGTAACCAATCATCAGTGGGAATAAAGCCCAAATAATAATCAATAAAGTCTTCCAGAATTTGCTTCTCACTAAAAGAATGGTTAGGATAATCAAAACACCAAATAGCGCCGCGCTACCAACTGAGTGCCCCGATGGAAAACTATAACCATCCGCATAAACTAAGTGCTTGACCGTTGGACGCTGCCGCATTACTGCGTGTTTGATAATCCAATTATAGCCATTAGCACAGATCATGACACCAGCGGTAAACCAAGCGTATGCATATTGCTTAAAGACCAGTAAAACTATGAAAACAATGATTGTTTCAATTGTGATCACGCTTGTATTGCCGAGATTAGTAAAATCTTTAGCAAAAGCGACATTAGCTGGATTATTGTTGCAAACAATGTTGACCACAGCATTATCAAAATTGTGAATAAATTGTGAGCCGGATGAAACCAGTGCGGCCCAGACAGCATAAATAACCACGAAGCAGATACCAGGTATTAAGGTGTCCTTAGGTGGTCGTTTCGTATTAATCAAAAAAGTACTCCCCTCTTGTATTTTTTAGCATTTGTGGTAAATTATAATCATTATCTATAAGAAAATAAAGGTCGAGAAGTAGTAACAAGAATATTTTTTCAGAGAGAGGCTGGCTGCTGTGAAGTCTTAAAATAGGATTGTGAACTCGTCTCGTGTTGAGGAAACCTAGCGTTGCCATCCGCGTTAAGGAGCAATTAAGTGTCACAAATTGTGAAACTTAGGTGGTACCGCGATGATTCGTCCTATGATTTTTTCATAGGGCGTTTTTTAATAGTAAAGGAGAATTATTTTGTATAACCACAAAGTAGTTGAAAAGAAATGGCAAGATTATTGGGCAAAGCATGATACTTTTAAGACAGGCACTGATCCTGATAAGAAGAATTATTATGCATTGGATATGTTCCCATTCCCATCTGGTAAGGGACTTCACGTAGGTCACCCAGAAGGATATACTGCAACTGATATCGTTTCAAGAATGAAGCGTGCACAAGGCTATAATGTGCTTCACCCAATGGGCTGGGATGCATTTGGTTTACCAACTGAACAATATGCATTGAAGACTGGGGAAGATCCAGAAGTTGTTACTAAGAACAATATTGCTAACTTTAAGCGTCAATTGAACAAGTTAGGCTTCTCATATGATTGGGATCGTGAAGTAACCACCTCAGATCCAAATTACTACAAGTGGACGCAATGGGTTTTTGAACAAATGTACAAAAAGGGCTTGGCATATGAAGCCGAAGTTCCTGTTAACTGGTCACCAGATTTAGGTACTGTTGTGGCTAATGAAGAAGTTATCGATGGTAAAACTGAACGTGGTGGCTACCCAGTATATCGTAAGAACATGCGTCAATGGATGCTTAAGATGACTGCATATGCCGATCGCTTATTAGAAGACCTTGATGATTTGGATTGGCCAGAACCAGTTAAGGAAATGCAGCGTAACTGGATCGGTCGTTCTGAAGGTGCGCAAGTTACTTTCAAGGTAAAAGACAGCGACAAGACTTTTGATGTCTTTACTACTCGTCCTGATACTTTATTTGGTGTTAGCTATACAGTTCTTGCACCAGAAAGCAAGCTTGTTCAAGAAATTACCACACCTGAACAAAAAGAAGCAGTTGATGCTTACATTAAGAAAATTGAATCTAAGTCTGATCTTGAAAGAACTGATCTTAATAAGGATAAAACTGGTGTCTTCACTGGGGCTTATGCAATTAACCCAGTAAATGGTAAAGAAGTTCCAATTTGGATTTCTGACTACGTTTTAGCAAGTTACGGCACTGGTGCTGTAATGGCTGTTCCAGCCCATGATGATCGTGATTACGCTTTTGCAACTAAGTTTGGTTTGCCAATCAATCCAGTTATTGAAGGTGGCAATATTGAAAAGGAAGCTTTCACTGGCAATGGCAAGCACATTAACTCAGAATTTTTAGATGGCTTAGACAATGAAGAAGCTAAAAAGCGCATGATTGAATGGCTTGAAGACCATAACTGCGGTAAGAAGAAGGTCAACTACAAATTGCGTGACTGGGACTTCAGCCGTCAACGTTACTGGGGTGAACCAATTCCAGTTATTCACTGGGAAGATGGAACCACTTCATTAGTTCCGGAAGATCAATTACCACTTCGCTTGCCACATGCAACTGACATTAAGCCATCTGGTACCCCGGAAAGTCCACTTGCTAACTTGACTGACTGGGTAAATGTTGTTGACGAAAACGGTAGAAAAGGTAAGCGTGAAACCAACACGATGCCTAACTGGGCTGGTTCTAGCTGGTACTACTTGCGTTACGTTGATCCACATAATGATAAGGAATTAGCTGACTACGATTTGCTTAAAAAGTGGCTTCCAGTTGATCTTTACATCGGTGGTGCGGAACACGCTGTGCGTCACCTTCTTTATGCAAGATTCTGGCACAAGGTTCTTTACGATTTGGGTGTTGTGCCAACTAAGGAACCATTCCAGAAGCTTTACAACCAGGGCTTAATCTTGAAGAATCACGAAAAGATGTCTAAGTCTAAGGGTAATGTAGTTAACCCTGATGAGGTGATCGATGAATATGGTGCAGATTCACTTAGAATGTACGAAATGTTCATGGGTCCACTTGATGCATCAATTGACTGGGATGACAATGGTCCTGCTTCAACTAAGAAGTTCTTGGACCGTGTGTGGCGCCTCTTTGTAAACGATCTTGACTTGAAGGCCATTCCACAAGAAAGAATCGTTGATAAGAATGATGGTGAACTTGACAAGGTTTATGCAGAAACAGTCAAGAAGGTAACTGAAGACTTTGAATCATTACACTTTAACACTGCAATTAGTCAAATGATGGTCTTCATGAATGCTGCTCAAAAGGCTAAGACCATTCCACGGGAATACGCAGAAGGCTTTGTTAAGCTTTTAGCTCCAGTGGCTCCACATATGATGGAAGAAATTTGGCAAGTCTTTGGTCATGATGAATCAATTACTTACGCTAAGTGGCCAACTTATGATCCAGCTAAGTTAGTTGAGTCAACTGTAGAAATTATGGTTCAAGTTAACGGTAAGCTTCGTGGTAAGTTCCAAGCTCCTAAGGATGCAGATCGTGATGATCTCCAAAAACAAGCAATGGAAATCGAACACGTCAAGAAGTTCTTAGAAGGCAAAGACGTCAAAAAAGTTATTGTTGTTCCAAACAAGATCGTTAATATCGTTGCTAAATAAGTTAAATTTTTCCTAAAAGAACAGTAGAACTTTACTTTATTGTTCAAATTGCGTGACAATTAATTAGTTAATACTTATATTGGGAAAAATTTCATGGAAGAAGAAAACAACTTAAATAGCAAAGATACACAAAATACTTTTCTAAAAGGGTCTGCTTGGATGACCTTTGGCTCGATTGCCTCAAGAATTTTGGGTGCTTTGTATATTATTCCGTGGTATGCCTGGATGGGACCCTACGGAAATATTGCAAATGCCTTAACTGCACGAAGTTATAATATCTACACGATTTTTATTCTAATTTCAACGGCAGGAATTCCAGGAGCGATTGCTAAGCAGGTTGCCAAATATAATGCCTTAAATGAATACGGCATTGGACGAAAATTATTCCGTAAAGGTTTAATTTTGATGACTATTTTAGGCATCGTCTCGGCGGCAATTATGTATTTTGCTTCGCCGCTACTAGCGTCTAATGGTAGTCAGAGTGATCCGAGGCAAGTTGCGGTTATGCGGAGCTTGTCTTATGCGATTTTAATTATTCCGATCTTAAGTATCATGCGGGGTTACTTCCAGGGATATGCCGACATGATGCCGAGTGCGATGTCACAATTTGTGGAGCAGTTTGCGCGGGTAGTCTGGATGCTGTTAACCGCATTTGTGATTATGCAAATGCAGCACGGTTCCTACGTTCATGCAGTTATTCAATCTAATTTGGCTGCCGCTATTGGGGCACTTTTTGGAATTGGATTGCTAGTTTGGTTTTTGCTTTCCAGAAGAGAGCGACTGGACTACTTGGTGGCCCATTCAAATAATCGTTTGCGAGTTTCAACCACTGATTTATTTGGTGAAATTATTGCTCAAGCAATTCCATTTATCATTATTGATTCGGGAATTACCTTGTTCTCATTGGTTGATCAATACACATTCCACCCTATGATTGCTAGCTTAGTTCATGCAAGCTCAGATACAATCGAAGATTGGTACGCTTTATTTGGCTTGAATGCCAATAAATTAATTATGATCATCGTCTCATTAGCTAGTGCTATGGCGGTAACAGCTATTCCGTTACTATCGGCTGCGCATACTAGAGGAGACTACAAGAGTATTTCAAGTCAGATTGCCAATACGATGGACTTGTTCTTGTTTGTCATGATTCCAGCTGCCTTTGGGATGGCGGCAATTAGTAAACCAATGTACACGATTTTTTACGGACCAGATCCATTAGGCAGCAATGTCTTATATATATCTGCATTTACGGCGATTAGCTTAGGTTTGTTTACGGTATTAATGGCAATTTTGCAGGGTTTATCAGAAAATGGCTTAGCGATTAAATATTTGATCTTAGGCTTGATTCTGAAGGGAATTTTACAATATCCGATGATCTTTTTATTCAAGATCTACGGTCCGCTAGTTGCGACTAACTTGGGTTTGTTGGTCATTGTATTCCTATCACTGAAGCATTTGGAAGTTCAATATAATTTCAATTTGAATCGAACTAGTCGTAGGCTAATGGGAGTTACCGCATTTTCAATCGGGATGTTCCTGATTGTAAAATTAGTCGAAATAGGCTTAGGTAAGTTCTTGAGTCCAGAGCGAAGAATTCCGGCATTATCCCTGGTAATCTTTTCTGTGGGAGTGGGCGTGATCTTTTATGGTTTCGTCACCTTGAAGACAGATTTAGCACAAAAGATTCTTGGTAGCAAAATTGAAAGTATTTTAGTAAAATTTCACATCCATGACTAAAAATAAAAGTCACTACAGATCAAAATTATGATCTATAGTGGCTTTTTTAGTGCGTTGGATCCTGCGTGCCAATCCATTACTAATAATTTTAGGAGTGCTACTTAAAATTTAAGAATTAGTCAGGCGTAATCGCCGTTAAAACAAAGACCCCGATTAGTTCAAGTGCTAAGAATGTAATACCGATAGAAGCAATCATGATTCTCCATCTCCTCATCTTAGAGATAAATATTGAGATTTATCTTTTCTAATCACGTTTATTCTTTACGCTTTTACTGTAACACATAATCTAGTGAAATGGAAGCGATTTCATGAAAGCGAGAGAAAAAAGTTGATTCCCGAAGAAATCAACTTTGTGCCCCTGCCAAGGACCTACATTATAGCATTCATTTATTCTTGGTTGTCGTCTTTTTTTTCGTCAGAATCTGAACTAGAATCATCTGACTTGGTAAAATCACCGTTCATTGTATTAGGACGACCAGTTTGATAATCAGTAGTGTGTTTTTCGGCTTTAGGTGCAATTTGGCCAGGTTCTGGCATGACCATTGCAGCGATGATATATAAAGCAATACCAGGGAAGATACCAGTGAATAAAATTAAGGCGGCACCGATGATTCTTACCCAAGCTGGGTCAAGATCGAAGTAATTGGCGATTCCGCCCAAAACGCCAGCTAAAATTTTGTTTTGTGATTTAGTAAGTCTCTTTTTCATAGTAATCAACTCATTTCTAAATTTGATGTCCTTCAATGTGTATTATACAGCAGAGATTAATAAAATTAAGAGCTATAAATTCTATTATTAAAAAATAAAAAAAGTGTTGATCTCTCAACACTTACACATAATTATGATGCCCGCTAAAGGATTCGAACCTTCACTTAGTCACCTAAACAGCGACCTGAACGCTGCGCGTCTGCCAATTCCGCCAAGCGGGCATTTTTATTAGCTACATGAATAATAATACCAAATATTTGGTAAAATGTAAGCATAAAATACTTTAATTATACAAAAGGATGGATTTCATGTTTTTTAGTAAAAAAATAAAACGTGTAGCAATTACAACTGTTGCAGCTGTATCAATCTTTTCGTGCGGTGCAGTTTTTGCGACTACGCCTGTTAACGCAGATACAACTAGCAGTTATCAAGCAGATCAAGTTAAGCTGAATGTAAAGTCAGCCATTGCGATTGATAGTGATTCAGGTCAAATTTTATATGCCAAAAATGCGGCTCAAACTTTACCAATTGCTTCGATGACCAAATTAGTGACTGTTTATTTAACTTTACATGCAATTAAAAATCATAAGCTTTCATGGGATCAAAAGGTCAAACCAACCGCTCCAATCGTTAAAGTCGCCAACAATGCAGAATATTCGAATGTACCATTAAAACTAGGACATTCGTATACGATAAGACAACTTTATCAAGCAACCTTAATTGAATCAGCTAATGGTGCTGCTATGCTGCTTGGTCAAACAATTGCTGGCTCACAAAAGGCATTTATCGATCAAATGCGAGCTCAAGTAAAAAAGTGGGGGATTGAAGATGCCAAGATTTATACTGCTTGTGGTTTACCTAATGGCAATTTGGGTAAAGATGCATATCCTGGTGTAAATAAAAATGCTGAAAATACGATGTCAGCTAAGGATATGGCTATTGTCGGTCAAAAATTAATCTCGGCATTCCCAGAAGTATTAGAAACTACACGCTTAGCTCACTTAAACTTTAAAGATGCTGGTCACGTAACTAAGATGGCTAACTTTAACTGGATGTTAAAGGGGCTTTCTCAATATGATCAAGCTTATCCAGTTGATGGCTTAAAGACGGGGACTACTGATGCTGCAGGGGCTTGTTTTATCGGAACTGTACAACACAATGGTGCTCGTTTACTGACTGTAGTAATGGGCGCACGTCACCGTGACGGAACGGATCCAGCTAGATTTGAACAAACTAAAAAGTTAATGAATTATGTTTTTACCAAGTATCGTCCTGTAACAATGACTGCTGGTAGCCAAATGAATGGCGCTAAGACAATTAAAGTTGTTGATGGTGATAATGCAACTACTAATTTAGGACTTAAGCAAAAGACTACTATCTGGGATCCAGCTGATGGCAAAACTTTAGTGGCATCATTGAATAAAAAATCTGTAGAAGCACCAATTAAGAAAGATCAAACAGTTGGTGATTATCAATTTAAATCTGGTAATGAAAAGATTGTTTCATTGTCTAATCCTAATGGGATGAACGTCAAGGCTAAGGCATTGTCAGCTAATAACAAGGTGAACTTTTTTGTCAGAATTTGGCGCTGGATTTTCGGAGGAAGATAAATATGACTGAAATTTCTGAAGATATCTTGAAAAAGGTAATTAAAGAAAGAGAAAGCGATACACATAAAGGCGATTACGGTCGTGTACTCTTGATCGGTGGTAGTGAGAACTATGGTGGCGCTATTATTATGTCTACCGAAGGCGCTATTAATGCTGGCACAGGTTTGACTGCTGTTGCAACACACCCTTTGAATTTAGCATCGCTACATGCACGAGTGCCTGAAGCAATGTTTATCAACTGGCGCGATGCTAAGTTAGCAGATTTAATCAAAAATATGGATGTTGTAGTTTGCGGGCCAGGATTAGGCATGAGTGATCTCGCTAAGCAAATTTTAGTTATTTTGCGAAGATGTACTTCAGAAAAACAAACCGTTGTCTTAGATGCCAGTGCTCTTGATTTAATTAGTCAGGATAAGAACTTATTGCCAACTAATGCTGGCCACTTAATCTTGACGCCGCATCAAATGGAATGGCAACGATTGAGTCAAATTCGTATTCCGTTTCAAACAGATAGTGCCAATATTGATGCTTTAAACCAATTGATTCCAGATACTAATGCGCTTTTAGTACTCAAATCGAATCATACTCATGTTTATAATGGGACTGGTCAAATTTTTGTTAATCCAATTGGCAATCCAGGCATGGCCACTGGTGGAATGGGTGATACTTTAGCAGGAATCATCGGTGGGATGGTTGCTCAATTTGGCCCAGGCGTTGAAACCGTTCAAGCTGCTGTCTATCTTCATTCTTTAGCAGGTGACTTGCTTGCCAAAGATAATTATGTGGTACGACCAACGGAACTTTCTAAAGTATTGCCTAAATTGATGAAAAAGTATTCAGAATTGGCATAAACATGTTAAAATTCTAATAGTAAATAAATGCATCCCTAGTTGAGGGATGTTTTTTAACGCTTAAAAGACGAAAAAGCATAATATAATTGAGTTAAATATTAATAAAAAAGAAGATTAACATATTTATGAAAAAAAACATTATTATCGGCGTAACTAGTATCGTTCTAGCTTTTGGTGCAATTATCGGCTTAGCTAAGGTATGCGCACCTAAGTCTGATGTCTCACAAGAAGCTGCTACAACGCAGACTAAGGCCAAAACTAAGAAAATAAATAAAATTAAGAAAAAACAAGCTAAAAAAGTAGATAATGGTGCTTTATATCGACCATATAGCGATCCTAAGGACTTGCGCAAGGCAGGCACTTGGAAGAAAAAGAGTGAGCTTAAAAAATATCCTAAGATTAAGCCGTATGAAAAGGATTTGACTTTGCGGGTATCATTAAAAGGAAACCGGACCTATTTGTTAAGAAAAGGCAAGGTTTTGTATACCATGTTATCAACTGGTGGAATCTACAAGAAGGGCAAGTCATTGACCCCAACTGGAACTTTTAGGATCCAAAATGGTCGTGGAGACAGCTTTTTCAATTATAACTTAGGTGAAGGAGCTAATAATTGGACTAGTTGGAGTCCTGATAACGTGTACTTGTTCCACTCTGTGCCAACTAAAGCTGATTATAGCTATAACTTAAAAGAAGCAGTCAAATTGGGAAGAACTCAAGGTTCACATGGTTGTATCCGTTTGAGTGTACCTGATTCTAAGTGGATTATGGATCACATCCCAGATGGTACGAAGGTAGTCATTAAAAATAATTAACAAGAACGTTGCTTTTTAAGCAACGTTTTTTAAAAAATTGCAGTAAAAAACTTTGTTCAAAGCGTTCAAGATTTTAATCCAACTCAAGAATGGCTTTTTTAACCAAATTAGTGGCAGAAGCCGTTTTTTCCTGCTATAATCATGTTTGCCAAGAAGTCGAAAGTAGTAGTTATTTTCTTTTTAAGCGAGTCTATGTTGGTGCAAGATAGATACTAGAAGATAATGAAGGCGTGTTTGACTGATAAAATCAAGAATTTAAATAAGCGGATACTTTGTATCAATCTGAGTGGTACCGCGGGTTTTTAACTCGTCTCTTTCTACATTTGTAGAAGGAGACTTTTTTATTTAGAAGAGAGGAATAAGATGGACTTTAAGAATGAAGTAGTTGACTTGGTTGCTAGTCAAGTTGATTTACCTAAAGAAAAAATTGCTGCATTAATTGAACGCCCTAAAAATGCTAAGATGGGAGACTATGCTTTCCCAGCATTTATTTTGGCTAAGACTTTGCACAAAAATCCTGCAGAAATTGCTAAAAATATTGCGGATAACTTATCAAGTGATAATTTCGCTAATATCCAAGCAGTCGGTCCTTACGTTAACTTTGCGATTGATCATGAAAAATTAGTTTCATCGACTTTGAAGGATGTTTTGACTGAAAAAGAACATTACGGTGATCAAAAGATTGGTGAAGGAAATGTGCCAATTGATATGTCTAGCCCTAACATTGCTAAGCCAATGTCAATGGGCCACCTTCGTTCAACTGTAATTGGTAATTCAATTGCTAAGACAATGGAGAAGGTTGGCTATACTCCTATTAAAATCAATTACTTAGGTGACTATGGTACTCAATTTGGTAAGTTGATTGCTGCCTACAAGCACTGGGGTAATGAAGAAGACGTTAAAAAAGATCCGATTATGAATCTTTTCCACTACTATGTAAAGTTCCACCAAGAAGCTGAGAAAAATCCCGAACTTGATAATGAAGGTCGTGAATGGTTCAAGAAACTTGAAGACGGGGATCCAGAAGCAGTTAAACTATGGAAATGGTTCCGTGAGGTTTCATTAAAAGACTTCAAGCGAATTTATAAAGAACTAGGCGTAACTTTTGATTCATACAATGGTGAAGCTTTCTTTAACGATAAGATGCAACCAGTAATTGATGAATTAAAAGAAAAAGGTCTTCTTCATGAATCACGTGGTGCGCAAGTTGTTGACATGGGTGAAGGTGAAAATCCTGCTATTATCGTTAAATCTGATGGTACTTCAATTTACTTAACTCGTGACCTCGCCGCTGCTGAATGGAGAATGAAAGAATATAACTTCGTTAAGATGCTTTATGTTGTAGGTAACGAGCAAGCCCAACACTTTGTTGAATTGAAGACTGTTTTGAAAAAGATGGGTTATGACTGGGCTGATGAGATTCACCATGTACCGTTTGGTTTAATCACTCAAGGCGGTAAAAAGTTATCTACTAGAAAAGGTAACGTTGTCTTCCTCGATCAAGTATTAAAGGATGCTGTTTCACTTGCTAAGAAGCAAATTCAAGAAAAGAACCCGAATTTAACTGACCAAGATCAAGTCGCTCATGATGTTGGTGTTGGTGCCGTTGTCTTCCACGATTTGAAGAATGATCGTTTAGACAATTTTGACTTTGACCTAGAAGAAGTTGTGCGTTTTGAAGGCGATACTGGTCCTTATGTTCAATACACTAATGCTCGGGCACAAAGCGTCTTACGTAAGGCTGCTGCGATGGGTGAAAATCCTAGCGAAACTGATCTAGCTCTTGATGATGACTGGGCTTTTGCCGTAGCCAAAGATTTAGCAGATTTCCCAAGAATTGTAGCTAGAAGTGCCGAAAAGTTTGAACCTTCAGTAATAGCTAAGTTTGCCTTAGATTTAGCTAAAAAATTCAATAAGTACTATGCTAATGTGAAGATTTTAACCAAGGACGATAAAATTGGTGCTCGTCTCGCCTTAGTTCAAGCAACATCAATCGTTTTAACGGAATCACTTAGATTGTTAGGTGTCAATGCTCCTAAAGAAATGTAAGAGAAAAACAATGAAAATAAGAAAATAACGCTTACATTTAGTGAAAGATTGTTCATAATTCCAGAATTAGGGTACAATATGCATGTAAGATATTT
>CAKNLX010000030.1 GCA_930989465.1 uncultured Lactobacillus sp.
CCTTACATGTCTGTTTTTAAGCTCTCGTCGCATCTCTCGAAGCGACTTTATTAATATATAATACTTGAATATTAATTGCAAGTATTTTTTTCAATAAAGAATTATGCTCGCTCTTAAAAAGGCGACTTCAATAATATACCTTAAAATTCATTTTTTGACAAGCTTATTTTTAAATGAATATTTACAAAATTCATGTTAAAGTTGATACATCACTACTTTGAGGAGGTCATTAAAATTAAAAAATTTGATTTAACTATTATCGGTGGCGGACCTGTTGGCCTATTTGCCGCGCGATTTGCCCATCTTCATGGACTCAAGACCGTACTGTTTGATTCATTATCTGAAACAGGCGGACAGCCACAAATGCTTTATCCTTTTAAGAAAATCAAAGATATTCCTGCTTACGACTCTATTACAGGAACTGAACTAATCGACAATTTACGACATAATTTAACGGATACAACTATTTTTACTAACCATAAAGTTGAAAATGTCACTAAACAAAAAGACGGCTTTATTATCGATGATATAGTTGCATCCCACAGCATATTGATTACCACTGGTGCCGGTGCCTTTAAACCTAAAGCTTTACCATTATCTATGGATGATGATACTCAAAAAAGGATTCATTACTTTATTAAAGATCCCCAAAAATTTGTCGGACAAACAGTTGGCGTCTTTGGTGGCGGCGATTCAGCATTAGACCTGGCACTAGAATTAGCTAATTATGCCAATGTCAAAATCATTCATCGCCGTAATCAATTTCGCGGTCTTGAATCTAATGTCAAAAAACTTAAGTCTTTAAAAAATGTTGAAATTTTAACTCCCTATCTTCCTAAACAAATCAATTTGGTTGATAATCAACTGAACGTTAATTTAAAAGAAATGGGAAAAGATAGTTTAACTAATATCAAGTTAGACCAAGCAGTCGTTGCATATGGCTTTAAAGCTAATAATCGCTTTGTCAAAAAATGGGGAATCGATTTAGCTGGCGCACAAATTAAGGTGAATTCAACAATGCAAACTAATATCGCCAGTGTTTATGCAGCTGGCGATGTTGTTACCTATCCTGGACGCGTCCCTTTAATCGCTCTCGGTTTTGGCGAAGCCCAGATTGCAATCACCGCGATTATGCGTGATCTTTTCCCTGAAAAAACTTTGACAATTCATTCAACTAGTTTTTAGGAGTTCCAGATGAGTTTAATCGATTTTATTTTGCACATTGATGACCATTTAATCACGATTGTTAACCAATTCGGTGGTTGGTCCTATTTAATCTTATTCGCTATCATTTTTATTGAAACAGGCTTAGTCGTTTTTCCATTTCTTCCAGGCGATTCGTTGATTTTTGCTGCGAGTGCAATGGCTGCTAATCCTAAGTATGGCTTAAATATTTGGCTAGTTTATCTTATAGTAGCATTCGCCGCCATAATCGGTGACAGTATCAACTATGAAATTGGTGCCTGGTCAACTAGAGCTGGTGAAAAACATAGCTGGTTCAATAAATTAATTAATCAAAATAATCGGTTGGCCGCTGAAAAGTTCTTTGAGCGCCACGGACCAATTACGATCGTTATAGGTAGATTTATACCATTTATTCGTACTTTTGTCCCATTCATTTCCGGCGGCAGTAAGATGCATTATGGTAAATTTATCACCTACAACATCTTGGGTGGCTTGCTTTGGACAGGATTGTTCACAATCATCGGTTTCTTCTTTGGCAATATTCCATTTGTAAAGGACCATTTTTCAATGATCGTAATTGCTATCATTTTAGTATCAGTTGTGCCAATCGCAATTGTCGCAATCAAGAAAAAAATATCACTCAAAAAAGAGTTCCACTAAGGAACTCTTTTTTACTTACGTAATAATTTTTCAGCAAAATATAATTCATAAATAACCCCAGCAACGGCAAAACAAGAAGCAAAGAAGCCTTCCGTTAGCACATTGATAATTGGGTCAGTATTAGGATCAAACAGCCAATCACTATTGTTAAACAAAATATGGTGAAAAATCACAAAGAAACTGTCGAAATTGGTTACTGCAAATGGAAAAATAATAATTGGCAATAATAGCAAAATAAGGGCTACTGATTTATCCAAATTAAGCAGTAGCTTTTTCTTTTGTCGTTTAAAAACAAAGTGCACTATGATGCAGATAATAAAAACTAATAGAGTCAGAATAAATAAATGCTTACATTCCGCAAAATGTTCTGCCGCATTAGCAGATGTAGGGAAATTATCCATTTTAAGCTGCTTTTTAAAGGGCCAGAGCAAATAAAACATCAGCTGGTTATAATTATGCATTACCTTAAACAAAGACATGTGAACCGTCTCATATGTCTTTTGTACGATCATAAAAATAAACAATAATGGCCAACTAGCCACAATTGCCCCAATTACACTGCTAGAAACAGCAAACAAAAAATGATAAATCAGCAAAAAAATATTGTTTTTAGTAATCATAATTCAAATTCATCTAGGTTATTAACTAAAATTGTTGGTTGACGTTTATCTGCAATATCCACTTTGGTCGTCACACCTGTCAAAGTCAACAACTGATCTACTCCACTATTAAAGCCAGCTTTAATATCGGTATCGTAATTATCACCTACCAAAAGTGCCTCATCTTTGCTATAGCCAACTTTATCCAAAGCCATTTTTACAATAATTGATTCAGGCTTACCAATATACAGTGGCTCTACTCCACTTGCTGCAGCAACGAATGCACATTGTGAACCATTGCCTGGAATTAGCTCATCCTCTGCTGGTAAATTCATATCGGCATTAGTCCCAATAAAAGTGGCTCCACGTCTAATCGCCCGTGAAGCTACTCGTACTTTATGATAAGTCAGATCTGTATCCATACCGACAATTACATAATCGGGATTTTCTTCATTAAGCTCAAACTCTGGATGTTGCAATAATTCACGCCAGAGACCAATCTGCCCAATAATATACAAGCCGATCTTTTCCTTGTGTTCTCTTTGTAAAATATAGCTAGCTGTGGCCATACTTGGCGTATAAACATGGTCCGTATCAGTTTCGATACCGTGTCCCTTTAGTTTATCAACTACCATTTGCGGTGTCCTGGTC
Source organism: uncultured Lactobacillus sp. (assembly GCA_930989465.1). Classification (GTDB taxonomy): domain Bacteria; phylum Bacillota; class Bacilli; order Lactobacillales; family Lactobacillaceae; genus Lactobacillus. The sequence continues at coordinate 3,096 of CAKNLX010000030.1, forward strand.
GTATTGTTGGTTAAAAACAAATAGTCTTTCCCTGCTTGAACTAAACGATGAACAAATCTTACTCCTGATTCAACTGTTTCCTTACCACGATAAACAGTTCCGTCTAAGTCAATTAAAAATACCCGGTAATCTTTCACTAGTTTCCCTTTCTCTTTTTAATAATAAATGAATGATGCCGTCCAAATTCTTTTTTCACTGCAATTGATTGTTTTTTCTTAAATTTAGTTTGATGAACACGCCGCTTCTTAAACGGATTATTTTCATTCTTCCGATAATTTCGACGTCGTGCATGATAACGCTCATTTTTACCAAAATCGCGCTCGTGTCGTTCACGTGATCGCCGTATTTTAGTACGTTGATGCTGATAATGATGTACTGGATGCGTTAATTCCAAGATAAAATAAGGTCCGCCGGGATTACAATATTCCGTTAAATAATCCACGATCGCCATTTCTTTTTTATCAATTGCGGTTCTAGCACCGTCTTTATAAAAGCCTTTCAAGCGTAAATGTTCACTAGAAACGTCCCCCACCAGATAATCATACTGGTCAAGATAAGGATCATATTTTTTACGCAAAGATTCTAAATCAAGTGCGTCTCGCTCATTGACAATGATGCTATAAAGCTGCGCACCAATCTTAATGCTCTTACCATCTTGCACCACGTCAGCAAGTGGGTGTCTAATTGGCTGTTCTTGTTCAAATTTATTTTCTTCAGTCATCTTTTTCACTTCTCGCTGCTAAAGGATATTTTTCAGCCAAATATTTACCAACAACTTCACGTAAAAATTGTGGGAATAAAAACTCATTTTCACCGACAATAGCCAAAGTTGGGAAAAATGGAACTAAGACATAATGATCCAAACAGGCAATTTTGTATTCTTTTTGTGGATCAATTTCATGCCCATTGACGTAAACTACACGTCTACGCATATCAACCTTGATCCCTTTGTAATACATCTGACCAAAAATTTTTCCTCGAAAACTCATCCCTTGCAGTGGAAAATGGTCTAGGTAATGCCGATTCTTTTCAATTTCCATCACTAGTCGCCACAAATCATAACCTTTCAAGGTTGAACGAACAACGTGCATTGGATGCGGTAAGGCATTTTGTAAATCATATTGAGTAATTATTCCACTCTTAAACGGGGTCAAGAATAGGCCTGAGCTTAAAATGGCTAAATCTGTTTTAGCAAAATCAGCAATCGCATCAAGAGAAACTTGAACGGCTGCTACTTTATCATCCGCAAATTTTTCAGGTAAATTAGCCACTTTTCGTTCTGATAAAAGTCGCTTACCTTCATCATAGTAGCCCTGAATCACTGCCTTATCTTCCGGTTCTTCTGGCATCGAAGCAGTAGAAATAGTGCGAGGTACTACCTTAATCACGTGATGATCTTCAAGTTCTAGATGAATATCACCCACATAGTTTCCCCATTTACCTGTTTGCGTAATCCAAGTATGCCCCACTTTTTCACCATGTTCAATCAGATCATGGCTGTGGCCTCCTACAATTAAATTAATTTGAGGATAATGTTTAGCTAACCAGCGATCCATTTTTAATCCAACATGAGTCAATAAAATTAAGACATCATACTTGCCTTCAATTTGAGCTAATTCGTGATCCATACTGTCAACTAACATCTTGACATGCCAATGATTAGGACCATAAGTCATTGGATAAGCTGCAGTCAGGCCAATTAAAGCAATTCGCGTCTTTTTCTTAGTAGTTAAAAACATATGGCCGACTGCCCATTTAGGCATTGATTCATCTTCTTCACGCAAATTTGCTAAAACTGTCGGAAAGTCCGCATGATCAAATAAATGTTCCAATACCCAATGTGGATTAGAAATTCCCTCATTATTGCCAATCGTAATTGCATCATAGTTAAATCCATTCATCAATTTGATGTTGGCTTGACCTTCCGTAGCATCAGTTAAAGGATGAGACCGATCCATAAAGTCTCCTGCATCAAAAGTGTAGATATCATCAACCGATTGATCAGCCTGCGCTTTTTTCAAGTAACGTCCGATTTTAGGGAAATGTTCAAAATGTGAATGAAGATCATTGGTATGTAAAATTCGCAGTTGTTCCATTTTTTATGCCACTTTCTAACCAATTCGATTGGCTTTTAAGATCATATTATATGCGTCTAAAATTTTTCCCTTGGGTTTATCCCATTCTACCCATTTTGGATTTTTCCAATCACTTTCATTAGTCAAAGTCTGCAAGTCATAAGTATCATTGATATATTTTTCATAAGCAATCAGTGCCTTAGTTCGAGGAATATTCAGCTGCAGTATTTTGACTTTTTTAATTAAGCCATGATCTGCAGCTAATTCTGCAATTCCATTTTGGTCAATATTAGAGATTTCATAATATCGACTGCCATCATTTCTGGTAACTTCTTCAATTAAGTCCAATTGTTCCATTAAATCTCATCCTTTAGATTTCAATCATACCGATTACTGATAAAAGAATAGTACTATAAATAGAAAAAAATGTGTAACCATGCTATTGTTAAGTATGCGATAGAGGTGTACACATGAAATTTAAAAGCCGACTCGTTTGGGTTCTTTTTTTTAGCTTAGTCTTTTTCATAAATAGTGGTTTTACAGTTGTAGGGCACCGTGGTGATCCCATCAAATATCCTGAAGAAACAATTCAGGCTGACGATTCCGCCTTTAATTCTGGTGCTGATTACGTTGAACTCGATCTCCAGCTCTCAAAGGATGGAGTTCCGGTCATTGCACATGATGATGACCTCTTCCGAGTTACTCATACACATGCAATTGTATCACAAAATAATTTTACAGCACTTAAACAACTGCAATATGACAATGGCGAACACGTTATGTCACTCAGTGAGCTTTTTAAGCATTATCAAAATAAACCAAACACTAAATTTGTCTTAGAGACTAAAATTGATCATGGATTAAATCCGTCCTATGAGTTAGAGGATAAAATCGCACAAATAGTTAAAAAATACCATATGCAGAAAAGAATCATGATTCATTCATTTTCCGCTGCTAGTCTCTTTCACTTTAGAAAAATTATGCCCGAAGCTTATCTAATTTTGATCGTTGGCAGCCTGAAACGCATTAATTTCAGTAATTTACCTCAAGTTAATGCTATCAATGCTTCTTCTGATATTGTGCAAGAGCATCCCTTTTTAATTCACTGGCTTCACAAATTACATAAGCAACTGTTTGTCTGGGCCGAAATGGACGAATCGCCTGCCCTATGGCATTGGCTAATTAATCGGAATGTTGATGGCGTGGTTACCAACTATCCCGCTACTGGTTTTAAATATAAATTAGCCAAAAGTGGCACTAAAAAGTACGCTATTAATAGAACTGGAATTTATTTTGGTAAAACTAAAGCCGCTACAATGATGAATCCGTATGTTCGCATCAAAGAAAAGAAGTACGTGCAACCAGGTCAAAAAGTCAATGTCACTTATGGCGTCCGTGTAGATGATCGCTTATTTTATCAAATTGCTGAAAAAACTTTTATTTCGGCAGAATTCGTTAATTTTGACTTAACAAAGCGAGATATTGCTCCTTATCAAAATAAGAAAATTATCGCTAAACCTAACCAAAAAGTTACAATTTATCGTTATCCTGATAACCAAGCCAAAACGCAGCAAAAATTACCCGCAAATCAATTATTAAAAATTCAAAATTTTAATGGTAGTCCTAAAAACATGTGGATTTATACCAAACTAGGTTGGGTTAAGGCAAAAGATATCTTGTTCTATGGCTTCTTTAGTCAAGACGATTTCAGAGATTATCAGTCTTTACCACGGGTCAGTCAGTACACTAATCTCGTGCTTTTGCCCTATAATCCTAATCAAGCAATTGCGCCAACCACTTTTACACAAAAGCTTCAACAGATTAACAAAATTATCTACTAAAACAAAAAGACCAGTAAACTGGTCTTTTTTGCTTCACTTAATTATTGATTTAAAGTACTTTGCTTTTTAACTAATTCATATGGCAAAACAATATGAGTATCATCTACTTCTTCATTGTTCATCAACTTAGTCAACATTCTCATTGCTACGGCACCCATATCATAAAGTGGCTGCTTAATCGTAGTCAAAGCTGGACGAACAACAGAAGCTAACTGCGTAGCACTGGCGGTCACGATTTCCAAATCTTCTGGCACTTTCTTACCTGCATCCATCGCAGAATTCAAAATACCAACTGATGAAATATCGCGAGTAACAATTACACCATCAACGCCATCTTTAACTAATTGTGGGTATAAATTATAACCATCTGAATAGTCTTTAATATCAGTATAGATTCGAGGAGTGCCCAAATCATTTTCTTCCATGAATTCTTCATAAGCAGGGATTCTGTTTTCGCTGTTAACTACAGCATCTTGATCACCAACTACGATTCCCAAATGCTTCTTACCATCATGGTACATCAAATTTAATGCTTCAGTATCAGCCTTCTTATAGTCAATTGTGACAGAAGCAAAATCATCACGATTATCTTTAGTACCTGCTAAAACCACAGGAGTATCAGTCCGCTTAAAGGCATCAGCTGCTTCATCTGATAAACGGTTAGACATATAAATTACACCGTCAACTTGCTTATTCAGCAAACTTTGAATAACTTGGTCTTCCTTCATCAAGCGGTTTTCAATACTAGTAATAATGATGTTGTATTTATATAAAAGTGCAATATCATCAATACCCTTAGATAATTCTGCAAAGTATAAATTAGTTAAATCTGGGACAATTAACCCTACTGTAGTAGTCCGCTTAGAAGCTAAACCTTGAGCTACAGCGTTTGGTTGATAGTGCAGTCTTTTAATAACTTCGAGAACACGGTCACGTGTCTCTTTTCTAACATTACTATTACCATTCACAACACGAGAAACCGTAGCCATTGAAACCTTAGCTTCCCGAGCGACGTCATAGATTGTAACTTCTTGTTTATGCATCTCTTATCTCAGTCCTTCCAAAAAATTCTTCACTTAAAGATATCACGATGCTGCATAAAATGCAAACGTTTACAGATTTTCTTTCATTTTTTCATTAAGAAATCATGATATACTACAGTCAACATAATTTGCAAGAAAAGAGGACAATATGAACTTAGATAAATTACAACAATGGTTGCAAGACTCCAATAATGATCTTGCTTACATTTCTAATCCAATTACCATTTCCTACTTCACTGGCTACTCAATGGAGCCCCATGAAAGAATCTTTGCTTTAATTGTTTTAAAGGATGCAGAACCTTTTATCTTCTGTCCTGCCTTAAATGTAGAAGAAGCAAAAGCTTCCGCATGGGATGGCGACGTTATTGGCTACCTTGATTCCGAAAATCCTTGGAACATCATAGCAACTAATGTCAAAAAGAGAACTCACGATACCCATAATTGGGCAATTGAAAAAGATGATTTGTCTGTTGCCCACTACCAGCTCTTACGTGGTGAATTTCCTAACGCTAGTTTCACTAACGATGTTTCACCTTTTATTGAAAAACTTCGTCTTTACAAGACACCTGAAGAAATCAAGAAGTTGCAAGGCGCTGGTGCAGAAGCAGACTTCGCTTTTAAGATTGGCTTTGACGCAATTAGAACTGGCGTCACCGAAAGAAGCATCGCTGGACAAATTGATTACCAACTAAAAATTCAAAAAGGTGTTATGCATGAAAGTTTTGAAACCATCGTACAAGCTGGTAAAAACGCCGCTAATCCTCACCTTGGTCCAACTATGAACACTGTTCAACCAAATGAATTAGTTTTATTCGACTTAGGTACCATGCACGATGGTTACGCATCAGATTCTAGTCGAACTGTTGCTTACGGTGAACCTACTGCTAAGCAACGCGAAATTTATGAAGTTGATCGTGAAGCTCAACAAGCCGCAATCGAAGCTGCTAAGCCAGGAATCACCGCTGAAGAATTAGATAGCGTGGCTCGTGACATCATTACTAAGGCTGGCTATGGTGAATACTTCATTCACCGCCTAGGTCACGGCATTGGTAAAAACGTTCATGAATATCCATCAATCGTACAAGGTAACGACTTAGTTCTTGAAGAAGGAATGTGCTTCTCCATTGAACCAGGTATCTACATCCCTGGCTTTGCTGGTGTCAGAATTGAAGATTGTGGTGTCGTTACTAAGGACGGCTTTGAAACCTTTACTCACACTGACAAGGACTTAAAAGTTTTGCCACTTAAAGACTAATTTTGTCATAAAAAAGGAGCTGATCATCACGACCAGCTCCTTTTCTTTTTGACTTTAATTAAGCTTGTGGTTTTTCTGAAGTAGATGCTGCATCAGTATCATCTTTTTCAGCATTGTTCAAATCGTTAACTGACTCTTCAGCATTTTCACTGTCATCGTCATCTTTATTTGAGTCATCGATTACGATGTCGTCAAAATCCTTCAATTCTGAATCATCTTCAACATTCTTAGGGAATGATGCTAATTGATTCTTAACGATTTCAGTACCATTATCGTATTTCTTCTTCAAATCTTGAAGCTTGTCATTATCTTTAATCTTGTTCTTAACGTCATCAACTTGTTCATCACTAACAAGAAGTGAACCTGCGAGAAAACCTGCTGCACATCCTGCAACGGCACCTAATAAGAAACTTGCGAATTTTTTCATGGTGAATTCCTCCTTTATTAATTTTCACCTCTGCGACGCTTGCGTCTTGCAAATGCCGTCGCAGCTATTGAAGAAATAAGACCCGTACGGCTTAAATGATTGCTGCTAAAGCGTTTAGCGATCTTTTTAGATGAATCGTTTAATTCTGATACGCTTTCGCCTAAATCTGCAGCAGCTTTAACAACTGGATCTAACGTCTTCATTTTACCATTAACATCGGTCATTAGGTCATTAGTTTTATCTAACAAATCCGAAGTTTGATCCATCAAGCCATCCATATCTTCAGAAATTTTCTTCATTGACTCGTTAGTTGTTTGAATAGTTGCACTAGTTTCTTTCAACAACTTCGCGGTCCGAATTAGCATTGGAATCGTAAATAATACTAAAATTAAGAATGCAATCGCCGCAATTAAGCCTGCTAAAGCACCATAAGAAATTGTCATTTTCTACCTCCATCAACATCTAAAAAAAGTTTAGCATGAATATCCTTTATTCTCAATTAATGTCTTGTTATTCTTAATTATACCCGTAAACAATAGAAAGGACACCAAATGAAGATTCCTACTCACATAAATATACAGAAAATTGAAATTGATTGGAGTAAAATTAGCCAAAATTTATTGTCAATTATTTGGCAATTAGCTATTACTTCACTCATTTTTTACCTTTTATCCCATTTTGGTCATAAAATAATTAATAATTACTTAGCCAAGCATAACACAGTTAAGAATAAAAGAACTCGAACTATCACAGCTTTGATTAACAGCGTTTTTCAATATACCCTTATCTTCTTCTATTTATTCGGTATTCTCTCTATTCTAGGTGTACCAGTTGGCACCTTGTTAGCCAGTGCTGGAATTTTTTCCCTAGCTTTAGGAATGGGCGCACAAGGCTTTGTTAGTGATTTGGTCAACGGTTTCTTTATTCTAAGTGAAGACCAATTTGATGTTGGAGATTTAGTTCAGATTGGCACTAATGTTGGTACCGTCGTGCAACTAGGCCTCAGAACTACTCGTCTCAAGGGTTCAGATGGCTCAATTATTTTCATCCCTAACCGCAACATTACCATTGTGCAAAACCTAGCCCATGGCGGTGTAGCACTAGACATTAATTTGGATCTTGATACCAAAAACGATATTGATGAAGTTAACAAGTTAATCAAAGAATGCAATCGTAAGATCCAGCCTGAGAAAAAGACAATTGTTTCTGGACCTACTATCGTTGGTGTGACTGAGCAAACAGGAAAGAAATTTGTTTATTCAATTCACTTTCAAGTTAAACCTGGTAAACAAGCCGCTGTGAGAAATTTGTATTTAAGTAAATATATTCAAATTTTACGAGAAAATAATATTGTTTTTGCAAGTACAGAACGACCTGCAAAAACTACTGCAAAATAAGTAAAAAATAGCTCAGTTCAAATCATACGAATGACCCGAACTGAGCTATTTTTATCTAATCAAATTGTTCTAACCAAGCTGGCAATTCTTGGAGCAATTTTCGCACTGCATTACCACGAT
>CAKNLX010000031.1 GCA_930989465.1 uncultured Lactobacillus sp.
GTTTTTGTTACCGCAAACAAAATATTAATATTTTTGAAAATTGAATATAAATAGTAGAATTAATAGTGGAAAAATTATAAAATTTTAAAAGAGTGGTGATATTTTTGGATTATCAGAAAATTCTAGATCAATTAGTCTCAGGTGAGATAAAAGAGTATAAAGTTGAGCCAAAAGATGCGTTTGATCTTCAAAAGACTATTAGAAATTATGGAAAAAGACAATATATTACCGGTAGGGCAGAAAGAGGCGGCGCGATTGTGTATACCGCTACGAATACCGATGAATAAATAATGTAAACTGTTACATTGCAGTTGTCTAATCTGTAAAAACATGATAATCTAATACTCGAATGGGTATTTATTACCAGTTTAATTTTTCAATTTAAAGGAGATATTTATAATGGAAAAACGCGATTTTCATATCATTGCAGAAACAGGTATTCATGCACGTCCAGCTACTCTTTTAGTACAAGCTGCTTCAAAGTTTGGCTCAGATGTTAACTTGGAATACAACGGTAAGTCAGTAAACTTGAAGTCAATCATGGGTGTTATGTCACTTGGTGTTGGTCAAAATGCTGATGTTACTATCACTGCTGAAGGTGATGACGAAAAGGACGCATTGGACGCAATTGCCGACACTATGAAAAAAGAAGGTTTAGCTGAATAATGACCAAGACTTTAAAAGGAATTGCTGCAAGTGATGGTATCGCTATTGCTCCAGCATATCTTCTTGTGGAGCCTGATCTTTCATTCTCTAAATCTTCAATTGCTGATGTTGAAGCTGAAGTAGCTCGTTACAACGATGCAATTAAGACTTCAACTGCTGAAGTTGAAAAGATTCATGATATTGCTAAAGAAAGCTTGGGCGATGAAGAAGCTCAAGTTTTTGAAGCACACTTAATGATTTTAAATGACCCAGAATTTACTGGTGCCATTGAGAATGAAATTAAGGATTCAAAGATCAACGCAGAAGCTGCTCTTGATGAGACTGCTAAGAAGTTTATTGCTATTTTTGAAGGGATGACAGATAATCCTTACATGCAAGAACGTGCTGCTGACGTACGTGATGTTTCAAAGCGTATTATGGCTCACCTTCTTGGTAAGGAATTACCAAATCCTGCTTCAATCGATCATGAAGTAATTGTTGTAGCTCACGACTTAACTCCAAGTGACACTGCTCAACTTAACAAAAAGTATGTTAAGGGTTTTGTTACTGATATTGGTGGTCGTACAGCTCACTCAGCTATTATGGCTCGTTCACTTGAATTGCCAGCTGTTGTTGGTACTGACTCAATTACTAAGGATGTTAAGAACGGCGATATGTTAATTGCTGATGGTCTTGACGGGGATGCAATTATTGATCCAAGTGACGCTCAAGTAGCTGATTACAAGCAAAAGAGTGAAGCATTCCTTAAGCAAAAGGCAGAATGGGCTAAGCTTAAGAATGAACCATCAGTTACTGCAGATGGCAAGAAATTTATCATTGCTGCTAACATTGGTACACCTAATGATATGCCAGGTGTAAAGGATAATGGTGCGGAAGCCATTGGTTTGTACAGAACAGAGTTCTTGTACATGGACTCTAGTGACTTTCCAACTGAAGAAGCTCAATTTGATGCCTACAAGGAAGTTATTGAAGGTATGAATGGTAAACAAACCATTATCAGAACCTGTGATATCGGTGGTGACAAGCACCTTGATTACTGGGATCTTCCAGAAGAAATGAACCCATTCTTAGGTGTTCGTGCTATCCGTCTTTCTATGCAATACAAGGATATCTTTAGAACTCAATTAAGAGCTTTACTTCGTGCATCTGCATACGGTCCATTAGGAATTATGTTCCCAATGATCGGTACTTTAGCAGAATTACGTGAAGCTAAGCAAATTTTAGCTGAAGAAAAAGATAAGCTCGCTAAAGAAGGCGTTAAGATTGGTGATGACTTGCAAGTCGGTATGATGATTGAAGTACCTGCTGCAGCCGTTTTAGCTGATCAATTTGCAAAGGAAGTTGACTTCTTCTCAATTGGTACTAATGACTTAATTCAATATACTATGGCTGCTGACCGTGGTAATGATAATGTGTCATACTTGTACCAACCATATAACCCATCAGTACTTCGTTTGATTAAGCACACTATTGATTCTGCTCATGAAAATGGTATCTGGTGTGGTATGTGTGGTGAAGCTGCCGGTGATAACACCATGTTCCCAATCTTACTTTCAATGGGACTTGATGAATACTCAATGAGTGCAACTTCAATCTTACGTATCAGAAGCTTAATGAAGAAATTGAACACTGCTGACATTAAGGAATTAGCTAACGAAGCTTGTTATGTATCAGAAACTGCTGAAGACAACGAAAAATTAGTTAATAATTTAATGAAAAAATTGAACAAGTAGTTTTAATTTGCAAAAAGAGACTGTGATGTCTCTTTTTTTATTTTTAATAATTTTAAACAAAATGAACGAAATCTTCACAAATAATTCACGTTTTATCTTTAGTATTAAGTAAATAGCAGAGGTAAACGATAAATTAAGCACTTACGAAAAAGAAGCTTATATGGTATACTAGCTATGAGTAATGAAACGTATACAAATATTTGTTCTGAGGAGCGTGATTTTTATGGTAGATTTATATGTCTCTCCTAGTTGTACTTCATGTCGCAAGGCAAGAGCGTGGCTTGAAAAACATAATATTCCATTCGAGGAAAGAAACATTTTTTCTGAACCATTGACTAAAAAAGAATTATTAAAGATCTTGCGGATGACTGAAAATGGTACTGAGGAAATCATTTCTACCCGCTCAAGAACTTTTCAACAATTGCGAATCAATTTAGATGATTTATCAATTGATCAGTTACTTGATTTAGTAGAAAAGAATCCTAGCTTGTTAAGAAGACCAATCATTATGGATGATCGTCGACTTCAAGTTGGTTACAATGAAGATGAAATTCGTCGATTCTTGCCACGAAAAGTTCGTCGGTTGGAATTGGCTGAAGCACAAAAGATTGCAGATTTATAAAATGATTGAAAAGTGTTAGTTAAGGCTTTTGTTGAGACTAACACTTTTATTTTAAACGAAAAATACGCTACAATAGATATATTAATTCATGGAGGTGAGATCCTGTGCAGGTAGATCATATTGATAAGAATACTATCAGAGTTCGAATTGATAAAGCTGAATTGGCTCGTCGTGGGATGGGAATGCTTGATTTATTAGGTAATAGACAAAAGATTCAAGACTTCTTCTATAAAATTCTTGATGAGGTCGATGAAGACCATGAATTTGCCAATGGTGATCCAGTATCATTTCAAGTAATGCCTAATAATGGGGGATTAGATTTGATGATCACCAAAGTTAAGCCGGACGATGCACAGAATTTAAGGAAACTAATGGGTGATAGCTTTCCTAAGGATGAGCAATCATCAACGAATTCGGATGATTCAAAAAGTTTCTTTGATTTAGATGAGGAGAGTACGAATTCAAATTCGGCTCCTCAAGGACCAGCTACTCACAACTTTTTTAACCAAGATAATAAAAACAATGAGCCAACTGATTGGAGATCGCGCAAGACTCAGGCTTACTATTTTGATGATTTAGGTAGTCTAATTGAATTAGCTGATAACCTTAAGGCAAATGATTTAGCTTCTAGCTTGTATTACTTGCATGGACAATATTTCTTAAATTTGGCATTTCTTGATGAAGAATATGAGGAGCTTAAACCAGCAGATGCGTGGACAATAGCCAACGAATTTGGTTTTAAGGTCGATAGTGATAAGATGCGTGTAGTTGAAGAAACAGGCAAATGCTTATTGATGCAAAATGCTTTAGGCCAGATTCGACATTACTTTTTAAAAGCAGCTAATTATTAAGATTCTTTAAAGAAAAAGAGACGGGACAAAATTCCGTCTCTTTTTTACGTAATAAAACATGGGTGAGAAAAATGTATGCAGCCATGTTAAATAAGAAATTAGTCCTTGCAGTTGACGAAGCATGTTTAGTTAATGCAAGGCAAAAGAAATTGAATCGTGATAATTATCACTGTCCACATTGCAATAAAAAAGTAATTTTGGTTATGTCGGAGCAAAAAGCAGCCTTTTTTAAGCATCTTGTGAAGTACAGTAACTTAATGGGTGAAAAAGAGGAGCATCACCAATCGAAAATGCTGTTGAAGTCAGCTTTGACGGCAGCTGGTTTTCCGGCAGAAGTTGAGATTCCATTAGCTGAAGGACAATTGCGTGCAGATGTCTTAGCAACTGCTAAGTTAGCGTTTGAAGTTCAATGTGCGCCGTTGAGTCAACAAGAATTTAACCATCGGCATCAGCTTTATCAAAAAATTGGTGTAAAAGATATTTGGATTGTGGGACAGCGACACTATTTGAAACGGCGATTGAAACGCACACAGTTGATTTTCTTTCGACAAAATAAAGCTTGGGGGAATTACTATTTAGAAATTAATCCACAGAGAAATCGTTTTTGCTTAAAATATAATGTTTTAGAAGAACCGGTAGCTAATAAATTGGTTTATCAAAGTAAATCATTTGTCCTTGATGAATTGGGGATAAAAGATTTTTGGCGCTTTAAGCCATTCAAAAAAGAATATTCTTTGAACATTGCAACTCAAAGAAAATATTTACGCCAGCAAATTATGCAAAAAACAAAGTTAGGATTGAAAATAGGAGAGATGCTTTATGAACGCAAATTAACTCTTGATGATTTACCTGATAAAGTTTTTGCTACTTGGCGTAACCCAGGTGAAAGAGATCGGGTTAGTGATTTTTTGCAAAAATAAAACGCCTTTAGATAAGGCGTAAATGATGCTCCGCAGGTAAATAGTCTGAAAAACACTTTTGACAATCTGGAAGCATTAGATTAACTAAATCCTGTTGATTGATTGGTCCCTCTAGCAATACTCCATTTTGCTCGTTGTCTTCGTTAAAGATAACGGTGGTAGGAGTAGCTTTAATATTCCATTGGTTGGCTAGTTTTTGATCTTCTTCAATAGAAGTACGCAGGTAATCAGTTTGTTTGATTGCCTGAATATCCGCATCCTTGATATGTAATTTGTTTGCGATCCGCTTAAGCAGCTCAGGTGTATAAGCTGAAGCATCTTTGCTCAAGTTTTTTTGTAATTCATACAGGTATTGACGGGCTTTTTTGTTGCCATAGGCCAGCCTAATCGCGTGGTAATTTTCTAATGCTTCATAAGTTGCTCTAGAAAAATTACTAATATCAGGCAACTTCTGGTCATCTTTGCGTCGGCGAATCGCATCATCATTGATTAAACAAACATTTGCAATGGGAATATAGTGATAACAAACGTCGACCCCTAATTCATCAACGGTTTTACGAATCTGTTTTTCAGTGTTATAACAATAAATCCCTATTGGATTGATGAATAGAAAAATCTCAAACATAATCTCGACCTCTTTGGTGATTTACTATTAGTTACTTTAGCAAGAAAAAAAATAAGTGACAAAAAATATGCCTTATTTTCTATATACTATTTTTGGTGAGCGCTTGCACGAGCTATTTTGCTTTGATTAGTGTTAGCAGCCGTTTGTTCAAAGTCATATTCTTGTTCAAGTTTAGTTAATACTGTTTGAATTAAAGCAGGATTAGTATTTTCGATTTCTAATTCAAAATCTTGATAGTTATCTGGATAAGACGTAGCATCTAGAGTTAATTCACAGTTTTGTGGCCCGTTCATCAAAATTCTGCGGGTTTTGCTCCAGGTGAAAAGACGTAGCTTTTTTTGGTCATTGGCAAAATGATTATCTAGATATGCGCCAATATTACCAGTGAATTTAAAATGCTTTTTTGCTACTAATTTTTTAGCTTGAGCGTGAGTTAATTCATCATTAATTTCAATTACTTCATGGAAATTCTTTTGTACAGGATTAGGATCCGGTACCTTCATTGTTTGCTCTGCGTGAGTAGCATAGATTCGAATACGCAAGCTAATTTGATGATTTTTTAATAAATCATCTGCTGTATCAAAATAATAATTTTCTTGGGTAAAGTCACTTTTGATTGGAAAAGCGGCAGTGATCTGATCATAAACGCTTTTATTTAAAAGAATTTTTGCTTCAATTTCTCGATTTTTACTCATCTGTTTTTCCTCCGAACTGTTTAACTTAATTATATGGTAAAATGAGTTTGTTTGCTTAAGAAAGGAATGTTTTCTCATGGAATTAGATTGGGATAACTTCTTGTGGCCTTATAACGAAGCTGTTCGCGAGTTAAAGGTTAAATTTCGTTCCCTTAGACAAGGCTTTTTAACTAAGGGAGAACATTCACCTATTGAATTTGTAATTGGCCGGGTAAAGACAGTTGATTCTATCAAGGAAAAAATGAAACGGCGAGTAATTAGTCCTGATGTCATTGAGACTGATATGCAAGATATTGCAGGGATTAGGATTGTTACTCAATTTGTAGACGATATTTATAAGGTAGTAGATTTGATTCATGCTCGAGATGATATGGAAGTTGTTGAGGAGCGTGATTATATTCAAAATGCTAAGCCGAGTGGATATCGGTCATACCACATGGTGATTAACTATACGGTTTACTTACCAGAAGGTCCGAAAAAATTAATTGCGGAAGTTCAGATTAGAACTATGGCAATGAACTTTTGGGCTACTGTCGAGCATACTTTAAATTACAAATATCAAGGTGTCTATCCTGATGACATTTCAGCTAGATTAAAATCAACGGCTGAAGCTGCTTATAGACTAGACGAAGAAATGTCGTCAATTAAGGATGAGGTCCAAGAAGCTCAGAAAATTTTTACCAAAAATAAGGGCAAAGAAAAATTATGAAAGTAACAATAGCGCATAATAACTATGATGAAACGTTAAAGACAGTTGCGCAGCTTAAGAAGCTGCTTCAGGAAAAGGGCTTTATCTTTGATGCTAGATATCCTGATGTAGTGATCACTGTTGGCGGTGATGGCACCCTCATCAATGCCTTCCACCGCTATGAAAATCAAGTAGATTCTGTGCGCTTTATTGGGATTCATACTGGCCACTTAGGTTTTTATACTGATTGGCGTAACTATGATATTGAAAAAATGGTTGATGCTTTAGCAGTAACCAAGGGTGAACCAGCGAAGTATCCTTTACTAGAAATAAAGATGCTCACTGAATCAGGTGAAACTCATTACCATTTAGCCGTCAATGAATCAGCGGTTAAAAGAGTTTCACATACATTAGAGGCCGATGTGTACATTAATGATCAATTATTTGAAAACTTTCGAGGCGATGGTCTTTGCGTTTCAACACCAACAGGTTCGACTGCTTATGGCAAATCACTAGGTGGTGCAGTAATTCATCCCCGGCTAAAAGCGTTGCAAATGACTGAAATTGCCTCAATTAATAATCGAGTTTTTAGAACTTTGTCATCACCAATTGTGATTGCGCCTGATCAATGGATTTCAATTGTTCCTAATGCAGATCATTTTGTGATGACAGTTGATGGAGCAAGAATTGATGTACGTAATGCTAAGAAGATTGAATATCGAATTTCGCGGCATTCGATTCAGTTTGATCAATTTGGCCACCATCATTTTTGGTCACGCGTACAAAATGCGTTTATTGGAGATAATGAAAAAAATGACTAGTTTATTTAAACTAATTGTGCAAGAAAGAGACCCCAAAAAGCTGGGTCCTTTTTTGTTAAAAAATGGTTTTTCGCATCAAGCGTTAAACAATGCTAAACACCATCATGGCATGATTTTAGTAAATCATAAAAGAAGATATACTAGCTTTAATTTGCGTGCTGGGGATGAAGTGATTTTTATCAGTGGTGAAGAAAAGAAAAATGATTTTTTAAAGCCATCGAATAATCCAGTATCAATTGTGTTGGAGAATAAAAATTATCTTGTAGTTAACAAACCTGCAGGTGTGTTGTCAATTCCCTCACGCTATGAAGATGATGATGCGGTGGTCAATCGATTGTTGGGTTATTTTGCCCAAAAAGGACAGAAAAACTTGAAGCCGCATGTTATCACTAGATTAGATCGAGATACATCTGGTTTAGTATTGGTGGGGAAAAATGCAATTTCCCATGCTCGTTTTAGTAAAATTGGCAAGGAGAAATTTGTCAAAAAATATCATGCAATTGTACATGGCAATTTTGCTCCGAATGAGTTAACTGGTTTGATTGATCAACCGATTGGCAAAAAGGGTAGTGGAGTTAAACGTGCGGTAGTGGCAGATGGAAAGGACGCTCAAACCGCGTATCGAGTCCTAGATCAGGTTACAGGTGCTAGCTTGGTAGAGTTACGCTTGCTTACCGGTAGAACCCATCAGATCCGTGTTCACATGGCTTATCTGGGACACCCCTTATATGGTGATCCTTTATATGGAATTCAAGATGGGTTTTCACGCCAAGCCTTAAATTGCTTTTATTTAAATTTTCCGGATCCATTTAGCCAGCAAAAATGTAAAACACTTGAGTTGAATGATCCAAAAGATATGCAAGAACTGTGGCAGAAACTAATTAATAAAGAATTCTAAAGTTATTAGCTAAAACTTCTAAAAAACTAGCATCTAGTAACCGCTTTCTTTATAATTAAAGTGTAATGTTAAAAACTATACTTATACAGAAAAGAGGATATCTTTATGTACTATTCCAATGGTAATTATGAGGCTTTTGCGGATGCCAAAAAGCCCGCAGGCGTAGATAAAAAATCTGCTTATATTATTGGTAGTGGTTTAGCCGGTCTTTCTGCAGCTGTCTTTTTAGTTCGTGATGCACAAATGAAGGGTGAAAATATTCATATCTTAGAAGAGCTACCCGTAGCTGGTGGTTCACTTGATGGTGCTAAGCGTCCTAATGCAGGTTTCGTGGTTCGGGGCGGCCGCGAAATGGAGAACCACTTTGAATGTTTGTGGGATATGTACAGATCGATTCCAAGTTTGGAAATCCCTGGCGCATCATACTTAGATGAATATTATTGGCTTGATAAAGAAGATCCTAACTCATCCAATTGCCGTCTAATTTATAATCGCGGTGATCGCTTACCAAGTGATGGTCAATATGGTCTAGGTAAGTGCGCTAATGAAATCGTGAAGTTAATCATGACACCGGAAAAGGAACTCCAAGGTGAAACAATTGAGGAATTCTTCAGTGATGACTTCTTTAAGACTAATTTCTGGACATACTGGGCAACAATGTTTGCCTTTGAAAAATGGCACTCAGCAGCCGAAATGCGGCGTTATGCAATGCGCTTTATTCACCATATTGATGGCTTGCCTGACTTTACCGCATTGAAGTTTAACAAGTATAACCAATATGAGTCCATGGTTAAGCCACTTTTGGCATATTTAAAAGATCACGGTGTTCAATTTGAATATGATTGTCACGTTGATAACGTGGTTGTTGATCATGAGGGCAAGCAAAAGGTTGCCAAGAAGATCGTGATGACCAAGAATGGTAAGCAAAGTGATATTGATTTAACACCAGATGATATTGTCTTTGTGACTAACGGTTCAATCACTGAAAGTTCTACTTATGGTGATCAAAATACCCCAGCACCAATTACTCACGACAAGGGCTCTTCATGGAAATTGTGGGAAAATTTGGCTAAACAAGATCCTGACTTTGGTCATCCAGATGTCTTCTGTGAAAACTTGCCAGAGCGTAGTTGGTTCGTATCAGCTACAGCTACCTTGGAAAATAAGAAAATAGCTCCATACTTTGAACGCTTGACTAAGCGCAGCCTTTACGATGGTAAAGTTAATACTGGTGGAATTATCACTGTTGTTGACTCTAATTGGGAACTTAGCTTTACTATTCACCGTCAACCTCACTTTAAGAGCCAGAATCCAGATCAAATCGTTGTTTGGATTTATGCTTTGTATTCTGATACTGAGGGTAATTACATCAAGAAGAGAGTCGTTGACTGTACTGGTAAAGAAATTGCCGAGGAAATGCTCTATCACTTAGGCGTGCCAGAGAGTCAAATCAGCGAATTGGCTAGTGAAGAAAATATGAATACCGTACCGGTTTACATGCCATATATCACTAGTTACTTTATGCCTCGTCATGATGGGGACCGTCCAGATGTTGTTCCAGAAGGATCAGTTAATATTGCCTTTATTGGCAATTTTGCCGAATCACCAACTAGAGACACTGTCTTTACCACCGAATATTCTGTCAGAACTGCCATGGAAGCTGTTTATACATTGCTTAACGTTGACCGTGGTGTACCTGAAGTATTTGACTCAATTTATGATATTCGTCAATTGCTTCGTGCGATGTACTACATGTCTGACAAGAAGAAATTAGTTGATCAAGAGATACCATTACCTGAGAAGTTAGCTCTCAAAACAGGGATGAAGAAAATCAAGAGAACTTGGGTCGAAGAACTGTTAGAAGAAGCTAACTTAGTTTAAATATGCTAGGCATAATAAAAAAGCTTGAGTAAATTCAAGCTTTTTTTGTACGCTTTTTGATTGCTCTCAGACTAAGCAAAATAGCTACTGCAATTAAAGCGATGACAACGAATGAGATTACAACTTTAATCAATCGTGGTCCGTCTAAGTGCAAGATTGAATCGCCACCATAAGCATATAAGTAAGCGAAGGGGATGACACCGATAATGATTGGTATTAGCTGTTTTTTACGTTGCTCCTTATTAATCATAATGTTGACATAGCTAACTGTCGCACTCGGAATAAATGGAATCATATATCCAATAATTAATCCAAGCATTGGTGATTTTAATCCAGTCAATAACTTATAAACTTTACTGTTAGACATCTTTTTCATGTCATAGAGTTTTTGCAAAAGTTCCATTAAAATTATTTGGCCTAAAATGTCACTGATCCAATTAACAATAAATCCCCAGGCAGGGCCATAAAGGATTCCGTTGAGAACACAAAAGATTCCGTTGGATAAGCCAGGAATTGCTACACAGATCGCATTAAGTAAAAATAAAAAGGCTAAGTCTTCAATACCATGGCTACGGACCATGTTAACGAGTACTTCTTCATTATGGTGATCAAAATGAAGTAATAAATTCAATTCAGGACGGTAATTTAAATAGAGTTTATACAGAAGTAGTAACCCTAATATCCCGCCAAGAATGAAAAGTAATATTCGAATTATTTTTCTTTTCACTTTGTCACCTTCT
>CAKNLX010000032.1 GCA_930989465.1 uncultured Lactobacillus sp.
AAATCCCATTGATAGAATATCATAGAAATCTATCAACAGGATTTATCATAGAGCCCCTTTTTTCATGGACAATTTTAGTTTATTGGTATTAATTTGATCCTGATATCAGCATCAATTTGATCAAAAAGATTTACATACTCAGGGCTTAAAAAACCTATAACATTACTTCTCGCCTCAAATGGTAGGTCGTGTTTAACCAAATAGAAACTGTCAAATTTTATGTGTAAATAGATCTTTCCCTTAGATTGATTTTTTAATTTATCTTCTAATCAAAGTAGGATTCCAAGGTATCTTGAACCTGGCCAAAGCCTTTGTGGATTCGATTGAAATATCGATCATTGTAGCTCAATGCTTGGATGCCTATAAATGTGTCCAATGATTGCTCTGTTGGAAATTCAGCTTTAGGCTTAGCTTTACGCTTAACAATATTGTTAAACGATTCAATCATGTTCGTTGAATAGATTGACGGTCTAATCTACTTAGGATAATTATAAAATACAAGCATATCAGCCTCGATTGCCTTTAAGTTTCTTACTACTTGACTGTATAACTTACCCCATTTAGCGTAAAAGTCATTCATGACTGCTTCACGATCATCTACTCGGACTTTGGCACAAATATTGCGCATAACATGTACCAGGCAGCGTTGAAAGTGAGCTTTAGGATAAGCTTCTACAAGCGCCTGCTTCATACCGACGACACCATCTGAAAGAAACAGTTCAACTTGCTTTAAGCCCCGGCTTTTCATGTTCTGAAGCATTTCTGTCCAGACTTCGATATTTTCATTTGGAGCTATGCAGTAGTCAATAACTTCTTTGCGCCCGTTAGGCTTGATACCAATGGCAATGTAAACAGCTTCACGTTCAAAAGTTTGTCTGCGCAATGGAAGATAAGTCGCATCGAGATAAACACAAAAGAACTTATCGCTTAGGCTGCGTTTATGATAGGCTTCGATTTTAGGAACCATTTGTTTAGAAATGTTTGATACCTGTCCGGCACTGTAATGGCTGCCGTACATTTTCTCAATCAAATCAGCTATTTCTCTGGTGGTCACGCCTTTAGAATAAAGTTTGATAACCATGTCTTCTAAGACATCTGAGTGCTGTTTATAATCGGGCAGAGTGTGCTGGTGAAACTTGCCATTGCGATCTCGCGGTACTTGGATTTCAATCTCTCCAAATTGGGTATCAATCTTGCGATAATAAGCACAATTTCTAGAATTGACGGAATTCCAGCCGCTTCTTGCATAAGGGTCGTAGCCCAAAAAGGCAGTTAATTCAGCTTCTAGCAGATCATTAACTGCTCTTTCAGTTTCTTGGCGTAATAAATCATTAATTTTGTCTTGATTAAATAGTGCTTGGGCTATATTTTTGGTAAAATCATTCATGAAAGGGTTCTTCTTTCCGTATTGTTTTTATGCGTTCGAATCAATCATACGGGAAAGGAACTCCTTTTTCTAATGTTTAAAGAAATAAATTTAAGGAATCATTCATCCTTACACAAACTATTTTACAGTCTCAAATTTTTCTAGAAAAATTCCTTCTGTTAAAAAAATAGTGTTATTAGGATATAATAAGTGTAGTTATAATAAATATTTTAGTGATTAAGTATAAAATAAAATGAAGAAAATTTGTCCTAATTGTGGTAAAGAAGTAGACCCTGAGGAGAAGTATTGTCCATTTTGTCATTTCAATTTAGTTAATAATGATGAAACAATGGTGATAGTGAATGTAGGGCTGTTAGGATTAAAAAATAATGAGTCGACTGCTAAAAAGGATAAAGAAAAGGCTCAAGCTGAAGAGAAAAAATCTGTCGCTAAGCCTGAAAAAAAGAAGCAGTCAGAATCAAAAACTATTGTTTCTAAGTCGGATAAAAAGCCAACGCCTTTACCTAAATTTAAAAAGAAAAAATTTCATTTCAGATGGTCAATATTGGTTGAAGTAGTTGTCGCCGTAATCGCAATCTTGGTAATGTTTGGTACAAATTACTATAGCTGCAAGGCTCAGATTAGTCAGATAGAAACTGGATTAAAAAATGGCAAGGTTAACAATGTGGTAACTAAAGGGAACGTTCCACTTACCGCTAAAAATTTAATGCCATTAAAGGAATACTATAAGAATAATCCTGCCGCATATAAGAAATTGAAAAAGAGCTTGATGGGTAAGAATAACTTACCAATTAAACTGATTAAGCAGGGACATTATTTCTTGTTTTTCCCTCGGTATGTAGTTCAATTGCCAACTTATAAATTGAGTGTGGTTAATGATTATCACCATTCTACTGTTACAGTTAATGGCGCAAAATTTACTAAGAAGCAAAAAGTTTTCCCTGGCGTATATAATATAGAAGCAAAATCTTCTTATTTGGGTCAAACAGCTAAGTTTAAAAAGACAGTTAATGTTTGGAAAGATCAAACAGCTGAAGTAAAACTTAATGCTAAGACGATTAAGGTTCAAGGGATGCCAAACGGTAAGCTTTATCTAAATAACCATAATATTGGTAAATTAGATAAAAAAGGAAATCTTGTTCTTGAAGATGTACCATTAACCAAGCCGTTTTCTATGTATGCAGCTAAAAAGCAGAAGGGGAAACTTGTTAAAACTAAGCAAGTTAAGAATGTACCATCAGCTATCAAAGGCAGCAAAAATGTAGCTGTACTTAAATTAGATTGGCAGCAATCTAAAAATGTTGGTAAATTATTGGAAGATAATTTTAACTAT
The DNA here is from genome assembly GCA_930989465.1 of uncultured Lactobacillus sp. GTDB lineage: Bacteria > Bacillota > Bacilli > Lactobacillales > Lactobacillaceae > Lactobacillus. The sequence continues at coordinate 2,721 of CAKNLX010000032.1, forward strand.
CCTAACTCTAAAGATTTTATTGGTGGCAGTAAGAATAAGAGTTATGTTGAATTGAGAACTTTAGTAAGTAATTGGCGTAATAGTCCTAACCTTACTAAGTATCATGCCAATATTACTGTTAACAATAAGTCACTGAATGATATTCATTATTCTGTAGAATTCAATTTTGCGTTTAATAAAAATGGTAAACGTTATAAGAGAGTTCAAGTTATGAAGTTTAGAAATGCTTCTGCTAGGTCTACTTCTAAAGGCCTTAAGATAAAAACAATTGGCGGTGGACGCATTGTCAGTTCAAAGTAAAAGATAATTGAAAACTTGATGTCAGTTTGGCATCAAGTTTTTTGTTACGTGCTTTTGAACTTGTTCTTAATAATTAATTCAGAGTAAAATGAACATATATGTATGCATTTTTGATGTAAGGATGATTGGAATGTCTAATTTTAATACTTCAGATAAAAATTATCATGAATATGCTAAATTGGCTTCTAGTGCTGAGAGTTTGATTTTTTCAGATCCAAGAAGCAGTTTAACTGTTTTTGGTACTTTTGGTGAACAATTAACAAGAGAAATTATGCATTTAGATGGTTTAGGCGATTGGGAGTTGAACCAAAAAGCACGAATCGATAAGATGCGTTACTCCGAAAATGGCTATCCTGATGCAGTTTTATTAGCATTAGGTGAGATCAGACGCAAACGGAATAGAGCTACTCATGATAATCAATTTATCGCAACCAAAGGTGATGCTTTAAAAATTGATCAAAAGGCTTATTTAGTTTGGAAATGGTTCTTAGAAAGTTTTTCTTTAAACGATGTTCCTGAATATGTTACACCAGTTGATCAAAGAAATATATTAAAGAGTCAAGCAGATAAGATTAAAGTTTTAGAAGAAAAAATTAAGCAGCTGCAAGAAAACCGGCCACAAATTACTATTTCAGCGGAAGAAAGAACAAGAAGACGCAAGGTAAATGTTCAATTTGCTAAAAAGCATCCGTTAAATGAGGAAGAAACTAGACAATTAATTGATAGCCAATTACGTAATGCAGGTTGGGAAGCAGATACACCAAGACTAAATAATTGGAAGCATCAAACTGAACCACAGAAAGGTCATAGTATGGCGATTGCAGAATGGGTATTGCCTAATGGTCAAAGAGCTGACTATGCACTTTTTAAGGGCTTAGATTTTTATGGCATTGTTGAAGCAAAGAGATGGGATCAAGATATTGCAGGACAAATGGCCCAGCCTAAAGAATATGCTAAGGAAGTTCCATTTAGATCAGATTACCATTTAATAGGGCAAGAGATGGGTGATTACAAGGTTCCTTTTATTTATGCTGCAAATGGTCGTCCATATTTAGAACAATATAAGGAAAAATCAGGTATTTGGTTTTGGGATGCACGTAATTCAAAAGAAAATGCATATGCTTTGGAAGAATTTCATACTCCTGAGGATTTGGCATTAAAGTTAACTGCTAAGAATAAGGATGAAGCAAATAAAGATTTGGCAGATGATGAAGATTATCCGCAATTTGCAGCTCGTCCATATCAACTTGATGCGATTCAGTCTTTAGAAAATGCAATTAAAGATGGAAAAAAACGTATCTTGCTTGCGATGGCTACGGGTACTGGTAAAACTAGAACTGCTATTTCGTTAATGTATCGTTTGCTAAAGCATAAAAGAGCTAGAAGAATCCTTTATTTAGTTGATCGAAATTCACTTGGTCGCCAAACTGCTAATGCAATTAAAGATAATAAGATAGGTACAATGTCGATTTCTTCTATTTATGGATTAAAAGAATTATCTGATAAAGTGCCTGATGCTTCTACTAAGATTCAAATTGCAACTGTTCAGGGAATGATTAAAAGATTATTCTTTAATGATGATAATTCTGAAAAGCCTTCAGTTGGTCAATATGATTTCATTATTGTTGATGAAGCTCACCGCGGTTATGCAGAAGATAGAGAGCTAAGCGATCAAGAATATGAAAATTATGATCAAGAAGAATATGTTAGTCAGTACCGTCGAGTAGTTGATTATTTTGACGCTACTGCAATCGGAATGACTGCTACACCAGCATTGCAAACAACGAAAATTTTTGGTAATCCTGTCTATTCTTATAGCTATCAGCAAGCTGTACTTGATGGTTACTTAGTTGATCATGATGCACCAATTATTATTCAAACTAAATTAGCTAAAGAAGGTATTCATTTCAAAAAGGGTGCAGAAGTTGATGTCTTTAACCAAAATGAAAAGACTATCGATAAGGAAAAATTACCTGATAATATGAATTTTGATGTCAAAGATTTTAATCATCGGGTTATTACACCTAGTTTTAACAAGGTGGTTTGTGATGAACTAGTTAAAAACTATCTTGATCCTACGGATAGGGATGCAGGAAAGACTCTAATTTTTGCGGCAACGGATGAACATGCTGATATGGTCGTAGATTTGTTGAAGAAGGCATTTAAAGACGATGGTCGTCCGGTTGATGATGATGCAATTGAAAAAATTACTGGCTCTATTCGTCATCCCAACCAGGAAATTAGAAATTTTAAGAATGAAGACTATCCTAATATTGTCGTTACAGTTGATCTGTTAACCACCGGTGTTGATGTGCCTGCAATTACTAATATTGTCTTTTTAAGAAGAGTGCAGTCGAGAATTTTATATGAGCAAATGCTAGGACGTGCGACTAGATTATGTCCTGAAATTCATAAAGATAAGTTCAGAATTTTTGATGCAGTTGGTATTTATGATGCCATGAATAAGGTAACTAATATGAAGCCAGTTGTTCAAAATCCTGGCCATAATGTAAATTATTTCTTGCATCATAAGGAAGACTATTTTGAAATTGCTGAAGATAGTCATCAATATCAAGTTGATATGGCTGGCGCTGTCGAACGAAAAATCAAACGTCTTGATGATCAAGGGCGAAATAGGTTCGAACGTTTAGCTGAGATTCCATCAATTGATGAATGGGCTGGTAAATTAAGCAAAATGAGTAAAGCTGACTTTATGAAACAATGGCCTAAGTTTGAGCAACTTGATCAGGTACATCCAGTGAAAAAGCAGTTTATCTCTAATGAGCAGGATGAAGTTATCGGTACTGAACGAGGTTATGGTCAAGGCAATAATAAGCCGGAAGATTATATTGATAGCTTTAATAAGTTCGTCAAAGAAAATGTAAATGTTATTCCTGCCTTGCAAGTTGTAGCTACTAGACCGAAGGATTTAACTTTTGATGAGTTGAAAGATATCAAGTTAAAGTTAGAGCAGAATGGATTTAAGGAAAATGATCTTCAATCTGCTTGGAAAACAACTAAACATGAGCAGACAACAGCAGATATTATCAGCTTTATTAGGCAAGCCGCATCAGGATCGAAGCTGGTTGACCATGATGTGAGAATTCATAATGCGATGCAGAAGGTTTACGGTATGGCTGATTGGAACATCATGCAGAAGAAATGGTTGAAGAGAATTGAAAATCAATTGCTTTCTTCTACTGTATTAGGTCCAAACGCTGAGCATGCTTTTGATGATAACTTTTACTTCAAGCGTCAGGGTGGATATAAGCAGATTAAGAAGATTTTTCCTAAATATGCTGATCAGATTATTTATGTATTGAATGAAAATTTATATGTTTAAGGAGTTTTTTATAAGTGAGTATGACCAATCAAGAAATAGTTCAAAAACTTTGGAATGAATGTAATGTATTACGCGACGATGGTGTAAGTTATCAAGACTACATTACGGAATTGACTTATATCTTGTTCTTGAAGATGAGTAAGGAACAAGACGAAGAAAAAGATATTCCTGAAAAATATCGTTGGGATAACCTAGTTAATAAGGAAGGATTAGAATTAAAGAATTTCTATCGTCAACTGCTTCTTGATTTGGGTAATCCAGAGGTAGTTAAGAGTGAGCGTATTAATGCAATCTATGCTAATGCTTCAACTGCCATTGATGAACCAGCTAACCTTGAAAAGATCATCAAAGATATTAACGATCTTGATTGGTGGTCTGCTCGTGAAGAAGGCCTTGGTGATTTATACGAAGGCTTGATGGAGAAAAACGCCAACGAAGTTAAATCAGGTGCCGGTCAATACTTTACTCCTCGTGTGTTAATCAACATGATGGTTAAGATGACAGAGCCTAAGATCGGTGATCGTTGTAATGACCCAGCAGCTGGTACTTTTGGCTTCATGGTTGCGGCAGATCAGTATTTAAAGGATAAGACTGATGATTATTCCGAATTATCAGAGGAGCAATATGCTTTCCAAGTGAAAGATGCCTTTTCAGGGATGGAACTTGTACCTAATACGCACCGCTTAGCCATTATGAATGAATACTTACATGGCATGGATGGCCGGCTTGAGCAAGGCGATTCACTTTCAGCTAATGGTAAGTGGATGAAGAACTTTGATGTTGTTTTAACCAACCCACCATTTGGTACTAAAAAGGGTGGCGAACGTGTTACTCGTGATGACTTAACTTACGAGACCTCTAACAAGCAACTTAACTTCTTGCAGATTATCTATAACTCATTGAAGAGGGATGGTAAGGCTAGAGCTGCTGTGGTTGTTCCTGATAATGTCTTGTTTGCGGACGGTGTTGGTGAAGAAATCAGAAAAGATTTACTTAATAAATGTAACTTGCATACCATTTTGAGATTGCCTACTGGTATTTTCTATGCTCAAGGTGTGCAGACTAATGTCTTGTTCTTCACTCGCGGAGAAGAAGATAAGGATAATACTAAGGAAACTTGGATCTATGATATGCGTCACCAGATGCGGTCATTTGGTAAGCGTAATCCGTTAAATGATAAAGATTTTGCGAAATTTGAAAAGTTATTCTGCGTTGATGATCGTTCTAAGCGTAAAGAGACTTGGGATAAAGAGAAGAATCCTAATGGTCGCTGGCGTAAGTTTACGATTGATGAAATTAAGAAGCGTCCTAACACCAGCTTGGATATTTCATGGATGAGCGATGAAGAGGAACATGAAACTAAGTCATTGAAGGAAATCCTTAGTGATATGAATGAAAAGTCTAAGGCAATTAGTGAAGCGATTGCAGAGTTGAATAAGGCATTAGAAGGAATTGACGATAGTGAAGACGAATAGTTTAGATTTTGATGCTCAAGCTTTAAGAGAGAAGATCTTGGATTTAGCGATGCGTGGAAAATTGGTGTCGCAAGATCCAAATGATGAACCAGCGAGTATGCTGCTGGAGAAGATTAAGGCAGAAAAAGCTGAGCTGATTAAGGAAAAGAAGATTAAGAAGACGAAGTCACTTCCTCCGATTACAGATGATGAGAAGCCTTTTGACATTCCTGATAGCTGGGAATGGGTTAGATTGGGGGATGTATTTGAAATCACTTCAAGTAAACGGGTTATGAAGAAAGAATGGCGAGATACGGGGATTCCATTTTATAGAGCTAGAGAAATAGTAAGTATAAAAGAAAATCGCCCCTTAAAGGACCCAATTTTTATAGATGAAAAAACATATGCTGATAAATTAAAGGTTTCAGGAAAACCAGGAGTGAATGATATTTTATTAACTGGTGTGGGCACTTTAGGTGTGCCTTATATTGTTCCTAAAGATAAAAAGTTTTATTTTAAAGATGGTAATATTATTTGGTTTAAGAACTTTGCTCAAATAAATGCGTCTTATATTAGTTATTATGTACAAAGTCCATATATGATTAAAAAAATTAATAATGGAAGAGGGACTACAGTTGCAACATTGACAATTGTAAGATCTAATAACTTATTAGTACCATTACCACCTCTATCAGAGCAAAGTCGAATCGCTGCTAAAATAGCGCAGCTATTCGCTTTGCTTCGCAAAGTCGAAACATCTACACAACAATACGTAAAACTTCAGACTTTGCTGAAGTCCAAGGTGCTGGATTTGGCGATGCGTGGAAAATTGGTTAAGCAAGATCCAAATGATGAGCCAGCGAGTGTGTTGCTTAGGAAGATTAAGGCGGAGAAACAAGAGCTGATCAAGGAAAAGAAGATCAAGAAGACAAAGCCATTGCCACCAATCACGGATGATGAGAAGCCGTTCGAAATTCCTAATAATTGGGAGTGGGTTAGATTGGGGGATATACTAACCGTGCATTCCGGGAAAAATTTACCTAAGAAGAATCTGGTTAAAAATGGAAAATATATCGTATATGGAGCTAACGGAATAATAGGAAATTTTAATAAGTCAAATACTTCTGAAAATACGCTCTTAATTGGGAGAGTTGGTTTTTATGCGGGGGTCATACATATAACGAGCAAGGAAGCGTGGGTTACAGATAATTCTTTAGTAGTTAGCGAATCTACTAGATTAAGTAAAAAGTGGTTGTATTATGCTTTAAGTTTTTTAAATTTATCAAAGTTGAGTAGCCAGACTGCTCAGCCAGTAATATCAGGTAATAAAATATACAGGACTTTATTAGCGCTTCCACCATTAGTGGAACAAAATAAAATTGTGATTGAAATAGATAACCTTTTAAGTATTATTTCATGTTAATGGGAGTAGATAATTTTTAGTAAAATTACGAAAATTCAAAATTGAAATACTGAATAAAATAAATAGGTGTATTATGACTTTAAAATTTGAAAAGATGGAAAGTAATAAAGGAAAAGAATTAATTAATCTCTTGCACAGATTTTATCTAAATAGAGTAGAGAATTATTATAATTTTAAAGGCGAGCAACTTACAAGATTTGCATGGGCAAATAATAAAAAAGTAAGAATTTATGGAATAGAAGTTTATATTGATGTAGTGGGAGGACACAAAGGTTTTGTATCATTTGCCACAACTTCAGATACTAGAAATGAGGTACTTTTAGCAAATGGATATTTAGAAACAAATAACCCAAGTTTTTCAAGATATGTTAATGAAAAAGACAGAATAAATTGGCTGGTTTCAAAACAATTAATTTCAAAGAAATTATCTAAAAATATTCTTCCTGCTTCGCTTAAGGTAACTTTTGGTGTTTTTGATGGTGTTGATGCTGTACAAAGTGAAGCTTGGATGAATCAGTGGGTAGATAAGGAATATGATAGTACGTTATCTGTAGAGAGTATGCCGAAACCTATAGCGTCTTTTCCATTATCAAATCAAAAATATTTTGTTGATAGATATCACTTTAATGACATGCTTGAGACAATTAATAATGAGCAATTTACGGATGAATTTAATCAGTGTTTATGTGCATATAATAATCAAAAATGGTTTTTGTGTGCCTCAGGTCTTGGAAGTTGTTTAGAGCATCTCTTACTTATTATTCTTCAAAATTATGCTGAAAACGGTTTTGATACATTAAAAGGATTAGGATATGATCCAACGGCTGCAAGTCTTATAAACAATTTAAGAAAAGAGCCAATAAATATTGATCGTAAATTGCAATAATAAATTGAACACTTAAGCTGTTTGATAGATCTGATCTA
>CAKNLX010000033.1 GCA_930989465.1 uncultured Lactobacillus sp.
TTAATTTTAGTTTCAATAAAATCAAAACAAACCACTTTATATTTCTTATTTAATCTGTTATCATAATAGCGGAGCGTGTGATGAGCGCTCCGAGGATGAAAAGGCTAGGCAAGATGTCTCTTATGGCATTTGCTGATAGGAAGAAATTTGAAGGTGTAGAAAAGCCACTAAGGACATTTTCCTTAGTGACTTTTTTTTGTGCATAAAAAAACGCTAGAAAACTAGCGTTTTGGTTTTAAAAGTTATTTTTAGAAGTTCTAGGAGTAACTTTATCCCAGATAGCATCGATAATGCCAACCCACATTGCTCCAAGAGCAACAGAGCCACAAACATCTGATGGGAAGTGAGCATAAAGATATACTCTTGAAATCATGACTAAAATCAGCCAAACGATTAATAAAACATTCAACCAAATCTTGGCAGTTCTATTTCTTACTAATGCTGGGATTAAAATCATCATTAACCAAAAGACGATAATTGCCATTCCTAATGTGTGACCACTAGGAAAACTGAAGCCATCATCTACGGCCAAGTGTTGCACAGGGCGGGCACGTTGAATAATGTGTTTTACCACCCATCCAAAAGCATCTGCAGTAATTAAAGTAATTACGATACTAAGCGAAAGAGGGCGTTGCTTTTTAATCCATAAAATAATGGCGATTAAAATCATCCATACTAAATCAACTTTAGTATCTGCTAAAAAAGTAATCTTTTTCATAATGCCTTGTAGATTAGGAATGGTATGAACAATTTGTTCAAAGAAGTTGTCAAAACCATTAATCCAGCTGGCATGAATGATGATTGAGATTGCCAAGATCAAAAAGACAGGCAATCCAATACAAATAGCTGTAATATTTTTCTTTTGCATTTTTTCCTCTTTAATATATTATTTTTTAACAACAGTAACGAGTTTATCATATAATTATTATTAATGATCAAAAAATTAAAAAGAATGCGGAAAAATAATTATGGAAGAAAATACTAAGAACATGCTCGCTGGTAAACCATATCGCCCTGATACCGAAGAATTGGGACATTTTTCTAGTTTGGCACATCGTTTATCACGAGATTATAATTTGACAACTGATGAAGATAAGTTAGAAAGAAAAGCTATTATTGATCGGCTTTTTCCGGATCACGGAGAAGGGGTTTATTTGCAAGGACCGATCGAGGTAGATTATGGTCGCTTTACTAAATTAGGTGATCATTTTTATGCTAATTTTAATTTAACGATTCTGGATACTTGTCCAATTACCATTGGTGATAATGTGATGTGTGGCCCTAATGTTACTTTTGCTACACCTTTGCATCCCTTACTACCTGAACAAAGAAATCCTAGAATGCAAGCAGATGGCAAAATGGCAGATATTGAATATGGTGCACCTATTAAGGTAGGGAATAATTGCTGGTTGGCCAGCAACGTTACTGTTTGTGCAGGAGTGACGATTGGCGACAACTGTGTAATTGGAGCAGGTGCTGTAGTTACGCATGATATTCCAGATAATTCCTTAGCAGTGGGAGTTCCAGCTAAAGTTATCCGCAAAATTACGGAAAAAGATCATTTAGATGACTATCCATATTAAGTATGAATAATTTTTATCTAATCTGTAACTTCACTGAAAAAAATAAATGCTAATATATTTTATAAAGAACTGATCGATTCTGGAGGGAATTAAAACGAAAAAAATTAATTTAAGAAAGGCATTAATTAAAACAGCCGCTTCCCTTACTGTGGCTGCCTCTTTACCAATAGGTGGGTTATCAGCCGCTAATCAAGTAAATGCCGCAAGTTATAATCAAACTGAAATGCGTAGTTTTGTTAGAAGTACACTTGCTAATTATTATGCACGAGGTACTACCGTAATTATTAAAGATGGTCATCCACAACAAATTAGTTATGGCTATGGCTATTATGGCAAGCGTCTTGGTGCTGGAAATAGAAAGGTTGTTTATCCTGTTTGTTCATTGCAAAAGGTAATTACGGCTGCAATGATTACACAATTAATCTATGCCGGAAAGTTTAATCAAGATACTAAAATTTCAACTTGGTATCCCAACTTAAAGGGCTCATCAGATATTACCGTTGGTAATTTGATGACGCACACTTCAGGACTTAAGGCTAGTGACACGGAAGTTAACCGTGGGTCCGTAGTTTCTGAAGCTAGTGCCATCAATTGGGTGGTTGATAAGTTAAATTCTACTAGTCAAAATAAACCAGGCAATTTTTCTTATAATAATACCAACTATATTTTGTTAGCAGGAATTATTCGTCAAGTTACAGGCAAATCATATAAAGATAATGTTAAAGAACGAATTATTAATCCACTTAATTTAAAGAGAACTTACTTCTTGGAAGATGTTCCAGCTGGTATGACTGATAGTATTTCTTATACCTGGAATCGGAAAAATTATCAATGGGCACAATATGTTAAAAAACAACAAGCTTCTCAATTAGTTGGTGCAGGTAATTTGTTCTCTACACCAATGGATTACTACCGTATTCAAGTTGGACTTACAAATGGAAAAATTTTGAATAAAACCGAGTATAATTACATGACTAACTTGAGTTCTAAATCTCCAAATGGTTATTCAGGTGGTATGTATATCAAGAATAACGGTGCCTTGAAGTCAGCATATGGTAACTTATACAACACTCACTTTGGTAATTGGATTCAAATGACATCTGATAATCAAAATGGCTTAATCATGTTTTTAAATCAAACTCAAAATGACGAAAATAGAAACAAAGCAATTGGTTACCAAATTTTAAATCATATCAAACCAAATACATTTAATGCACGTTAAATTTTAATGTTTCCTGCTATTAACTATGTTAAGCTAATAGCAGGATTTTTTGATTGGAGTGAAAAAATGATTGATGGGGGAGTATTAATTAGTCAAGATTTATCATGTATGGGGCAAGTTTCATTGAGTGTTGCCCTGCCAATTTTGGGTGCATGTGGGTTGAAGCCCACTGTATTACCGACTGCAATTTTATCAACGCATACTGGTGGTTTTGGCAATAATACATATTTAGATTTAAGTCATGAAATGACGCAAATCACTAAACATTGGCAAGAATTAGATATAAGTTTTAAAGCAGCGTATTTAGGTTATTTAGGTGAAAATGCATTAGATTTTTGGCTGCAAAATAAAGAGTTACTTAGTCAAAAAATTATTTTAATAGATCCGGCGATGGCGGATCATGGCAAAATGTATCGTGGCTTAAGCCAGCAGTATATTGAAAAAATGCGGCAATTGGTTACTAAGGCTACAATTTTAACGCCAAATATGACTGAAGCTGCATTTTTATTAGGAAAAAAAGCTGAAGAGAATTCCATTCAAACGGCTACAAGTTTAGCGCAAGAATTATCGACTAAATTTGATATTCCTAATGTAATTATCACTGGAATAGATTTGTCAGATGAAAAAATCGGAGAAGTGGGCATTACTGAAGGAAAAGAATGGTCACTAACCCAGAGAAGATTGCCAGGAAGCTTCTTTGGTACCGGCGACATTTTTGCAAGTGTCTTTTTAGCGGCATTTATGCATCAATATAGTTTAAAAGAAAGTTGCTCTATTGCGGCTGATTTTGTGGAACGAGCTATTTTGAATACTCCTAAGCAAGATCCGCGTTTAGGGCCGAATTATGCGGCAGGATTAAGTTGGCTATTAGAAAAGGTGGGGGAATAGAAAATAATGAAAACAGATAAAAATTCTTTACAAGCATTGATTTTTACCGGATTATTTGCAGCAATTATTTATATTGGTATCTGGGTCTTACGAATTCCTGTACCTGCTATGGTAGGTCGACCATTTATTCATTTTGGCAATACTTTGACGGCAGTAGCTATTCTTTATTTGGGTTATCGCAATGGGATGATTGCCGGAATTATTGGTTTAGGTGGTTTTGATTTATTAAATGGTTATGCTGCTACATCATGGCTCACTATGCTTGAAGTTGTTGTGGTTGCGACAGTTTTGAGCTTAATTTTTAAAGGGATGAATTATCAAGATAGTAAGAAGAATATTATCATTTTAGGTATTGTTGCCGGTGTGACTAAAATTTTTACTACATATTGCGTTTCAATTGTTGAAGCATTAATGGTAGGAACGAGCTTGCAAGTAGCATATATTGGTGCATTTGTAAGTTTGCCTGCAACCGTAATTAACTCAATTTCAACTGCAATTTGTACACCAATATTATATTTTGCATTGAAGGATGCGACGAGAGTTATCATGAAAAAAGCCAAATAAAAACATAAGATTTTACACATGTGTTCTTGGGTGCTATATTTAAACTATTAGCTTACTTATGGGAATAAAGGTAGAATAGTATGAACGAGGATCTAAAAAGAAAAAATAAACGAAGCAATCTAATCATATTAATAATTGGTATTTTAGTTGTGGTCGGCATTATTGCAGGTTTTGGTATTCACAATCATCGTGTAGCCAGTCAAGCTGCAGCGGAGAAGTATGCACGAACACACTTTAATCCAAATGTTAAAATCGATGGTGTGAAGGTCGGCAAATTAACTGTTGCTAAGGCAACTGCTAAGGTAAATAAAAAAGCTAAAAATCATGTGCAATTAAGAAATGAAAAATTGGTTTATAGCTATAATACGACCGCACCGACAATCGATGAGGCAGAAACTGAAGCACTGTTTAAAAAGCAACAAACTAAGACGCCTTCAGATCAAGCCTATAATTTTACTACTAAAAATTTAGCTACTGCTAAGAAGAAGTTGAATGCGTTAAAGAAGGCTGAATTGACTTACAAAATTAATGGCAAGAGTTATCAGTTAAAGGCCAAAGATCTTTTAAATGATGTCAGCTACCGAGATGGTAAATATCAATTTGGCGATACATCTAAATTAACTGAAAAATTAAACCAAATTGATAAAGAAGTTTCTACTTTGCATAAAAGCTATAAGTTTACGGTTCCTACTGGTAATAAGGTTAAGGGTAAGACAATTACCATTAAAAATAAGACCTGGGGCTGGGGCGTTTATGTTAAAAAGGCTCGTCGTTTGATCTTACAAGCTTTTGCAGATGGGAAAACCACTTTTGATGGTGCTGATGCAATTTATGGTTTAGGCTATAGTACTTACGCTCATGGTTACGGTAAGAGTAATCATGAAATCGGCAATACCTATGCAGTTGTTTCATTAAAGAAGCAAGAAGTTTGGCTTGTTAAAAAAGGTAAGTTAGCTGCACATTTGGATGATGTAGTTACTGGTACGATGGAAGGCAGCAAGGGTGATCAAACTCCACGTGGTGTTTGGTACATTCACTACAAGGAATCTCCAAGTACTTTGCGTGGTACCAATGACGATGGTTCAAGTTATGCTTCACCAGTTAAATACTGGATGCCATTTACTTTAAGTGGTTGTGGTTTCCATGATGCTAGTTGGAGAACCGATTGGAGTAAGAAGGCCTACTTAAGAGGTGGCTCACATGGCTGTGTCAATGTTAAGCCTAGCGAGATTAGAAAAGTTTGGAATAACATTTCTAAGAATGAACCAGTTATTATTTATGAATAATTGAGATAAAAGTAAGACCTGCGGAATATCAAATTCTGCAGGTCTTTTATTGTTTTATTTCTTTAACTTATCTTTTAGATCTAGACTCTTTTTAAACATGAAGTAACCGATAATCCAGGTTAGAATATCACTTGCTGCTTGTGACCAAACGATACCATGATAGCCTAAAGTACTCTTCAAAATTTCTAACACATTAAATAAATGATGCCCTGACGAGTAATTGCCATAACGAATGCTCCCCAGACATTCCCAATTGATTGGAAAACTGTAGTATAAACTAAAATAATTCCAACAAACGGGGTAGTAATAATCGTGGCAATTAACATGTAGCTACCAGCTGAAACAATTGAGGCTTGATTCATAAATAGTGCAGTCACTGGTTTGGCAAAGATGATCAGTAAGCCACCAACGATAATTGCATATGCTACTAAAACTAGAGTATCAAAGCGTAAAATGTCTTTTAATCGTTGCCAGTTTTTAGCACCATAATTATAACCAATCAATGACTGTGCACCGAAGGCAAAACCAACAATAACTAAAATGACGATGCTATAAATTTTTTGAGTGATTCCCATAGCGGCAACTTTGTTAGCACCGTATGCGGCAAGAGACGAGTTAAGTAAAGCCATACCAAAACTTTGAGCAAAGTTGGTAATTGAACCCGGGATACCAATGGCAATCACGTCCTTAATATTTTGCCTAGAAATCTTCATAATTTTCGGATTTAAGCTAATGTAGAATAATAGCTAAAATAGTTCCTATCATTGTGCTGAGCATGGCCTCAAAAGCTAAGCCTTCAGTTCGAATTAGGTTTTGTGGAACTAAAGAAAAGATGATAAATACCAATCCCAGAGCGATAATCCGATAAAAATCAAAAGCATATGAATAAGTAGATGCTTTAACTCCTAGAAGGATAAAAATTGGTTTGGCAAAAACTAAAAGCAAAACTGTCAAAATAATACCAACAATCACAGATCTGAATAAACAAAAACTGCTGATTCTTTTGCTTAGATCATAACGCTTTTCACCAAAAAGACGTGAAATTAGACTACTGCCGCCGAGTCCAAAAATATCAGAAACAGCAATTAAAAAGGTAAATAGCGGAGCGCCAATCGTAACTCCGGCCACCAAGTCAGTATTACCAGTCTTAGCTACAAACATCGTGTCAGCTAAGTTATAAATCATTGTGGTAATCATCCCTAGCACCACAGGGAAGGCTAATTTAAAATGGACTTTTTTAATAGGTGCTTTTTCAAATAATTCATCCATGAGTTTTTCCTATTCTCATTCAAATAATTCTTACATTTCATTATATTCTTTTTTGAATCTACTTATGGTTGCGATTTGTGAAAAATACTTTAATCCAGAAAAGTAATCTATTATACTGAATACAATATGAAATTAAAATGAAAAGGCGGCGTGAGATATGAGTTTCTATAATTTAAATTACGAACAAAATAAATTTATTCATTATGCTAAGGAAAATACGCGTTCTTTCTTTGAAAATCATGACCAAATTCCATCATCACCTGGTCAAGTTGTATTAGCTAAAGAGTTGGTACAAGAATTAAAAGATATGGGACTCGACGCATATTACAATGATAAAACAGCCTTTGCTATTGGAAAATTAGCTAAAAATACAATTGATGAGGTTACACCGATTGGCTTTTTTGCGCATGTTGATACTGCAGATTTTAATGCTGAAAATATTAAGCCCCAAGTTCATTCTGATTATGATGGAGAAAAGGTTTATTTAGACAAAGATGAAGGAATAGTTCTCGATCCTGCGGAATTTCCGGATTTGTTAAATTTAAAAGGCCAAACATTAATTACTTCAGATGGTCATACTTTATTGGGTGTTGATGACAAAGCTGGCATTGTTGGGGCACTCTCCATGCTACGCTATTTGGTAGAACATCCCGATGCTAAACATGGAGACGTATATATTGCTTTTGGCCCTGATGAAGAAATTGGCTGCGGCGGTAAATATTTTGATCCGCACGATTTTCCTGGCGTAGAATTTGCCTATACTTTAGATAATGGCCGCCCCGGTGATTTTTCTTATGATACCTTTAATGCTTCTGAAGCTACTATTCATATTAAAGGCACCGTTGTGCATCCCGGTGAAGCTTACGGCCTAATGGTCAATGCCACCACATTAATGAACGAATTTTTATCAGCATTACCGCAAGATGAAGTTCCAGAAAAATCACGCAATCATGAGGGCTTTTTCTTAGTTACTGATGCTACAAGCACGGTAGACCATGCGGATATTAGTATGATAATTCGTGATTTTGAATGGGATAAATTCATTGCAAAAGAGAATTTAATTAAAGAAATCGTTCAGAAGCTGAATGAAAAATATGGCAGCGATCGCTTTACTGTTAAGATTCGTCGTCAATATGAGAACATCTATAATGGATTAAAGGATAAGCCATATATCGTCAACTTAGCTTTAGATGCTTATCGCAAGTGTGGTCTGACACCACATGTTCAATCATTTAGAGGCGGTACTGATGGTAACTTTATTACGCCAAAAGGCATTCCGACTCCGAACTTATTCAATGGTGGTGGTAATTATCATGGCCGATATGAATATGTAACCGTAGAACAAATAGATAAATTGGCAGAAGTGTTGACGATGATAATTACAGAGCACTTGCGTCAAAGTCGTGAGGGCAGAGATGAACGCCCACTTGAGAAATATTGGTAGATAAAATGCAAGATTATAAACTAGAAATTGATGTAGATAAACAAACGATTCAGGCAGTAACAATTCCTGATCCCCAAATGTTTCAACAAATTTGTTTTGTAGTAAAGAATAATCACTTAGAGGGTTGGAAGCCGGAAACTAAAGATATTGCACGGTTAGTTGACTGGGCAAATAAGCTAGATCAAAGTATTATTGATGAAATCAATGAGGCATTTTAATGGCAGAAGATTGGATTTCAGTGACTCTTTATCCTAATGGAACAATGAAGAATAAGTTGGGGATTAGGGATGCAGCAGAATTAGCAGACTTGGAATTTCAAATTTCAGCTGAGCGAGAATTATTGCTGTTAAAGGAAAAAGTTAAAGTAGGTCAAATTGAAGACTTAAAGAAAATTCATAAGATAATGTTCTCACCTTTATATGAATGGGCGGGACATTACCGCAAGGGTGATTTTCGTAAAGGAAATACCGTCTTTTTCCCACGTGAACGCTTTGACTACGCCGAAGAGGATATTAACGAAGCTATTTCTAATTTACCGAAAAAAGGACCGTTGACTGCTGAAAATTATGCGAGTTTGATCGACAAGATCAATTTCTTTCATCCCTTTAGAGAAGGCAATGGTCGGAGCACGAGAACTTTTTTGCAACTATTTGCCTTAGAACATGAACAGGCAATCGATTATCCGCTAACAAACGAGGCGATGATCGTAGCAGAAAACGAAGCTGATGTTGCCAAAATTGCATTGCTACTTAAAGTAAAGGCACTTGCTGAATAAAAGATTAAAACCATTTAACAAATCAACAATTTAGAACTACTATAACAGGTGGCTGGATGAGCATCCTTCCTCCTTTAGAAGTGAAATAAGCAATTAAAAAATTTCTTCATTCCATCATCTTGCTAAAGAGCGACAACTGTGTGCGTTTGCCGCTCTTTTTCTTATGAAAATGCGTCGATACAAGTAAAAAATGTTATAGTGGACACGGAAGGAAGAATTTTCAGATGATTGATATATACAATGAGAGTTTAGCAAAATATGCAGATGGAGATCGTCATATCTTTACTGCGAAGTTTCTACGTCCTGACGATCGTAAAGGGATCTTTACTGAGTTAACTGTCGATAATGAAGATAATGTAGTAGTTAAACAAATTGCCCTTCATATGACTAAGGCATTCAAAGACTTAAATCTAGAAGAGGGCGACGTAATTCAATTTGAAGGCATCGTGAAGAAGAATACGCGCGATGAATATACAGTTGAACGTCCTACAAGAGCTGAAAAAATCAGTAGTGCTGATAATAGTGATAGCAAAGTTCACGTTATGGGCAACGATTGGGATTGGTTTGAAAAGTAAAAAAATATCATATTTTTGATGAGAAGCATGTCAAGTTGGCATGCTTTTTTTGCATCTTGGGGTAATTTTTTGACCACTTGGCAAAATTGAGTTGAAAATTAAAAACAGGGGGATAAAATTAAAAATAAATAAAAATATGATAGTTTCAATAATATGATGGATGTGAGTATGAATGAATATTAAGGGATTTTACGAGATACATAGGGGACGCTTTATCTTAGTCTTCGCCATGGTAACAATCGGCATGGCAATAAACGCTAGTACACAATATTTAATGACGCCAGCCTACAATAATTTGAAAAACGCCGATTGTAAAATCAAATTGAACACTTTAGAAAAATAAAAAGTCCATCT
>CAKNLX010000034.1 GCA_930989465.1 uncultured Lactobacillus sp.
AATACGGAGAACGGTGTTTTCAAAGTTTTGCAAAAATATTTAGCTGAAGATAAAAAATAGCTTGTAAAATTAAATTAATATGATATAGTTTTAATTAACTTATAGAAATAGAGGAAATTGCCATATGATTCGTTTACTGAATCTCTAATATTTGATTTGTTGTTTAGCAAAATACTGTCTTTGCACCTTGTTTAGTGCACCCATTTTTTGCTTGCATACCAAGTATTAGCAGTAGATGAATTGAGGGTGGTTTTCTTTATCGAAATCAACCTTTATTTGTTGCACTGTTAATAGGATGTGAGCATCCAGAACAGTGCTTTTTCTTTGCGACAAATCATGTTAGAGATTTTTTTGCTGATTATACGTTTTTGTCAAAAAAGAATGAGGAAAATAATGGGTTTAAGAGATTATATTAAAGCTAACCGTCAGCGGGCAATGTTAGTTCTGTTTTTGATTACGCTAACGCAACTGACAACTACAATGTACACCTACTTAACTAGTCCGCAGTTAAATGCAATTGCAAGTGGTAAATTCGAACTGTTTTTGGAATTAATCTTTGTACAATTTTTAATTGGACAGGTCTGCAATGTCAGTTTTAATTGGGGAAGTTTACAAAATACCAAACAAACACAGACACTTTGTCATCAGGTAAGACAGCGAATTATACGACATTATTATCAGCAGCCTGAAGACAAAGTTTCAGAGATGGAAAATCATTTGGGAAATGACTTGCAGTTAGTGCAAGAGAGTTACTATAATGTTTACTTCTATTTTGTTTGTGACTTAATTTATATTATTTTAACTATTGGTACGCTGTTTACCTTTCATTGGATATTGGTTGTCTATACGTTATTAGTTACTTTGCTTGCAGTAGTAGTGCCGAAATTGACTGAAAAATATACCAATCGAGCAACTAAAGCTGTTTCTATCCAAAATAAGCAATTTTTGCAGTTGTTAGAAAAATGGTTCAAGGGTTTAGATGAGCTGCGACGCTACCAGAATAAAGTTGTTTTGAAAAAGGTGGTGGGACAACAGAGTCAGAAACTAGAGCAGAGTGAATATCAGCGAGATAAATTGCTACATTATACTAGCTTAGTGTCTGCGATATTTAATATAGCTGGTCGTGTTGGTGTTCCATTTATTGCTGGAATTTTGTTTTTCAATCATCAGGTAAATTTAGGAGCGATTCTGACAGCGGGATATTTTGCCAATGGAATTTTTTATAGTGTAGATAGTTGCGTGAACAGATATACGCAATTAAAATCAACGAAAACTTTGCGGGATGATCTGGCTAAATTGCAAAAGTGTTTACCAGAAAAAGGGTATGATTCTTTAAAACAAATCGCTACCGTTCAAATAAAAAGCTTGTCAGTACAATATCCAAATGGTGAAAGAATTACTTATCCTGACTTTGAACTGAAGAATGGTGAAAAGGTTTTATTGACTGGTGATTCAGGTACAGGAAAATCAACTTTATTAAAAGTTTTGTTAGGGCAAATTAAGCCAAGTACGGGTGAAGTAATCTATTGCGATAAAACAGGAAAAAAGATCAAACCTGATTTACGTCAATTAGGTTATTTGGCACAGGACTTATTGATCTTTCCTGGCAGTATTCAAGAAAATATTACTATGTTTAAGCCTAAGCTTAATAAAAAAGCTGTACAAGTGATTCATAAGACGGTTTTTGATAGTGATCAAGCGCGTTTGAAAAATGGGATAGAGACACAGCTTGATTCACAACAGGAATTGCTGTCTGGTGGACAGAAACAAAAGGTAGTTTTAATGCGGGCGTTGTTGCATGAGAAGCCGATTCTGTACTTAGATGAAGCAACTAGTGCAATTGATCAACAAGCAACGACAAAAATCTTCCAAAACTTAATGCAAAGTAGAGCAACAATTTTGGCCGTTGCACACAATTTAACCGTAGAACAACGAGCATTGTTTGATCGTGAAGTTCACTTGGAGGGAAAATAATGAGTAGCAAAGAATTATTTAAACTTAATCCAATTAAATTCTGTCTGGCTATGGGACTACAGATTATTGCAGCAGTTGGCGAAGTAGTTGTAGCTTATGTGTTAACTTTGCAATTTGATGCTGCCAAAAATAGAAACTTGAGTTTATTTTTAACTTGGACATTAATCCAGCTGTCTAGCTATGTCATGGTATTCTTATTCTATAATTTGGCGGGAATCATTTGGCAAAAGTTGATTCAAAATTACCTGCATTTAATTCGGCAAGAACTAACAGATCATTATTTTGCCGATAGTCAAAAGCATGCGGTTAGTGCAGTGCAAAATCGGATGACTAATGATTTGAAACTGTTACATAATGACTATTTAGATTCGTTCCGCTATGTAGTAGGGATGCTAGCCGGTATTGTCGGTGTAGCCTTTAGCTTGGTGACTTTTCAGTGGAGTTTGTTAGTTGCTTGTTTAATTTTTGCCGCAATTCAGATTTATTTACCTAAATTACTGGATAAGCCATTACAAAAAGCTACTGAAAAGGTATCAGTAGCTAATCGAAAGTATTTGAAGACTTTAGGTGATTGGTTAATTGGCTTATCAGAAGTTCGTCGCTATTTGGCTAGCGATAAGCTTTTTAAGACTATTGCTGAAAATTCAGGACGCTTGGAAGCAGCAAATATTGAGAAGGAAAAAGTAGATCAGGAATTAGATTATCTGAATCAATTGGCTTATTCATTAGGAGATGTGCTAATCTTTCTTTTAACTGGATTTTTGGTAGTGAATAATTGGGCTGTTTTTGGTTTGATTGCCAGCATTGGCAACTTCAATGGAGCACTATTTGGTTCTTTGCAAGGAGTTGCTAATTATGGTGGAAGAATGCGAGCAACAAAGAAATTGCGAGAAGAGATTTTTGTAGCTAGAAAGAAAATTCAGTCTGAACAGAAAAGTAATTTAGAACAAGCGGTTAGTTTTTCAATCCATAATTTAGCTATCGATTTTAGAAACGGTGAGGCCGTGACTTTCCCAGATTTCCAAGTTAAAGCTGGAGAGAAAGTTTTACTAACAGGTGATTCAGGTACAGGAAAATCAACTTTACTCAAATTGATTTTAGGTGAATTGCAAGCCAGTCGCGGCAAGATTCAATACTTTAATCAAAAGGGTGAAAAGATTCAACCTGATTTAGCTGAAATTGGCTATTTGCCGCAAGATCCAGTGTTATTCCCAGTAACGATTGTTGAAAATATTACGATGTTCAATTCAAAACTGCTAAACCGAGTTAAATCAGCCATTGAAAAAGTTCAATTTGCAGGAGATATTGCTAAGTTTTCGGCTGGCATTGAGACTAAGATTGACCTTGATCAATTGAATATTTCTGGTGGTCAGAGGCAGAAAATTGTTTTAGCTAGAAGCATGGTACACCAGAGTAAGTTGATTTTGATTGATGAGGCGACAAGTGCAATTGATCAGGCGGCTACGATGAAAATTTTGCGTCAGTTGACTAAGACGGATGCAACGATTGTATTCATTGCTCACAACTTTAATCAAGAAATGCATCAATTGTTTGATCGTGAAATTCATTTAAAGAAATAAAAACAAGCTCATAACCTCAAAGTTACAGGTTATGGGCTTGTTTTATTATAGCCAAATTTGTTCGAAAATATCTTCTTTAAAACCGCAAGTTAAATTACTGTCATCAACGACTAATGGCCGCTTGATTAACTTACCATTTTTTGACATCATATCTGCAGCTTCTTCAATCGTCATTGTTGGCACTTTTTCTTTCAAATTTTCTCTGCGGTAATCTTGACCGTGTGTATTGAAGAAATATTTTAGACCACGATCTTGATATTTGGTCATCCATTTTACCAAGTCTTCTTTTTTCGGTGGCTGTTCAACTAAATCTTGAAATTCGTAGTTGACCTGATGGTCATCCATCCACTTGCGTGCTTTACGTGAGGTAGAGCAACGTTTATAACCATAAAATTTAATCATTATTTTCCGTCCTTATTTTTGTAAAAATTTTCTAAAAAATTCAATTTCTTCATCATTGGCGATATCAGCTAATTCATCTTTTTGATCAACAAAGAACACATGACTGCGAGGATTGTCTTCATCACCATAGGACTTGCAGATGGCGTGAACACCGCGACCGAGCAAGAAGCCAAAGAGGGTAAATTGCATGTCATGCAAAAAATCTTTGTTAGCCGTGATTAAAAAAGTCGGCAAGAAATTGTGATTGATATATTTTTCAACGTCGAGTTGTTCATGATACTTGTTAACTGCATTTTTAGTGAAGTAGGCGCTAGCCATGCCATCTAAATTGCTTGGGGTTAACATGAAGGAAGCAGCACAATTCAAGCCGACAGCCCTAAATTTTAAGTTCAATGGTTTGTAAGAAAATAACTTGGCATAATCTGGATTAGTCAAAATAGTGACATACTGCTCAGCCATTTGACCACCGGCGCTGTCGCCAACGATAAAAACGTTGTTGCGATCTAGACGATATTCTTCAGCGTGCTCATCAACCCAATGCATGTAGCGATCAACATCGTCTAATTCATCAGGGAATTCCGCGTTTTCTGGTGCAAGACGATAGTTGGGATTGATGAAAGCAAAACCGCGCTTAGCTAAACCCATTCCATAATATTGGTAGATTTCTTTAGTACCATAAACCCAACCACCGCCGTGAATATTGATGATGACAGGGAAGGGAGCTTCGTGCTTTTTGGGTAAATAAACATCTAAAGTATGCCACTTTTCATCTGGACCATAAGGCAGATTATCAAGACGTTCAACTTCAGGGATGTCGTGAGGCAAGCCACTGTCACGTTTGGTGTCATGCTGATATGCACCATCTCTAAAGTCAGTAACAAACTTTTTGATTTTATCTTTAAGTTCCATAATTGTTCTCTTTTCTAGTAATTATCTATGTTAACTCAATTATACTTTAATTGAATTTGAAAAAATAAAAACTTTTTTGAAAAATCCTCTTGCATTTTAATTAACGTTTCCCTATAATAGTTTATGTTCTGTTGAGGACATACAAACATACAAGATGGTCTGGTAGCTCAGCTGGATAGAGCAACAGTCTTCTAAACTGTGGGTCGTGGGTTCGAATCTCACCCGGATCATAAATTAAGCCTGTAAGCATTGGTCTTACAGGCTTTTTACATACCTTAGGTATCTATGTGCTAAATTTTACTACAAAGACAATATTTTTTTGCATTTGATATTGTATGATACAAATATATGACAATTATTAACTTAATCTTACATTATTAGTGAATCAGTTGACTAAAGTTTGGAACGAGCTTATCCTAAAATTGATTTCCAAAAAATAGGATCGACAAGTGTGAACGACAACTATTTTTAACATTATCGGAGGAATTAAGATTGACTACAACCAAAAAAATCATTGTTAGATTGGCATGCGCGACTGTTCTTGGTACGGCAGGGGTAGCGCTGACACAAGTAAATAGACCACAAACTGCAGTTGTGAACGCTGCAACTACCTCTGTTGCAGCCCGCGCACTTGGAGTTGATGTTGCTAGTTATCAAAACGCTGACTTGTCAAGTCATGCGCAAGCTGGAGCACAATTTGCAATTGTTAAAGTTAGCGAAGGTACTTCCTATCGTAACCCTAAGGCATCAAGTCAAATTTCAACGGCTTTATCAAATAATATGATGCCAATGGCATATCACTTTGCTACTTTTAGTTCAAATGCAAGTGCTGCTGCTGCAGAAGCAAATTATGCAATTCAAACTGCACAAGCATTTGGACTACCTAAGGGCTCATATATTGCTTGTGACTATGAAACGGGCTCAGGCAATAACATTTATGGTGGTAAAACGCCAACGGCTAATGCAATTATTGCTTTTATGGACACTATAAAAAATGCAGGCTATAAGCCACTTCTTTATGCTAGTTCATCAGTTTTACAAAATAATATTGATACTAATAGTGTAATTGCTAAGTATCCTAACTCATTGTGGGTCGCTTCATACGCTATTTCAGGTAGAATTGATAGTCCAAACTTCAATTACTTCCCATCAATGAATGGCGTTTCAATTTGGCAATTTACTGATAATTGGAAGGGATTAAGCGTTGATGGAAATATTGCTGTTTTACCATTATCAATTGACGGTAATGTAACTTCCAACAATGGCGCAATTTCACAAGCTCCAGCTACCAGCAACACCAATTCTGCTAGCTCTTCAAATGCTTCATCAAATACTTCGAATAAGAGTACTTCATCAGATGATGATAAGGGTTCAGCAACTGCTGGCTATGTGATGAAGAAATCATATATCTATAATAAAAAGGGTGAGCGTCAAAGCGGCTACTATGCAGCTTATACTAATATTACTCATTATGGTGTAGTGACTCTTGATAATGGTAAGACTGCCTTAAACATGGGCAATGGTCGTTACATTATGGCAAGTAATGTTTTAGGTAATTCACGTGTACTTAAGCACAATGCTTATGTATATAATAACAAGGGAAACCGCGCTAACTGGAGAGTGCTTAGAAAAGGTACGCCAATTAAGACCTATGGTTCACGGATGCGCGTTAATGGTAAAAGCTGTTACCGAATCGGACGTAACATGTACGTTAAGGCGGCTAACTTTTAATTAAAAAATTGAATTTATCAAGAAGGAATTAAGCTTAAAGGTTTAATTCCTTTTTTCATGCCGTTTTTTGTATAATTAAAAGTATTCAGGAAACGCCTGAATTAATTAACTAATAGGGATGAAATAAACTTGAAAAAAAGAGTTATAGCAATAATATTGATGCTACTGACTTTAACGGGTTGTACTATAAAAAGTACTACGCCTAAGAAGGCTAAGTCGTCAGTTAAAACGGTTAAAGTCGATAAACAGCAATCTAAGGAAAAACAGGCTAAGTATCAAGTGATAGACCAAGTTTGGCGAATTCAACAAGATGGCGTTGATATTTATGGTCATATATATCTACCACAGGGTTTAGCCGGTAAGAAGAAAGCAGTAATTTTGGCTCACGGATTGGCAGGAAATTACCGTGAGTTAACCAGTTATGCTAAATATTTAGCTAGTCGTGGCTATGTTGCCTATACTTTTGATTTTCCTGGTGGAGCTAAGAATGGTCAAAGTAGTGGTGTAGATCAATTAAAGATGTCAATTTTTACAGAAGAAAAGAATCTACAGCTGGTATTAAATACAATTAAAAATAGGACTGATGTTGACCGTAAACAAGTGTCTTTGCTAGGCGAGAGTCAAGGTGGAGCAGTTGCCGCAATGCTCGCAAGTAAATATCCGCAAGAAGTAAAGTCATTGATTTTGCTTTACCCTGCCTTTTCGATCACTGATTATGCGCAAGCGGCTTTTAAATCAGAAAAACAAGTGCCAGACAAGCTCAACCTATTTGGCTTCACAATTGGTAAGGCCTATTTTGAAAACTTGTTCAAGTATAACTTGTTAAAAGAAGCAACTAAGTATCATGGTCCAGTTTTAATAATGCATGGTACAAGTGACATGATTATTCCAGATTCTTATTCAATTAAGGCTAATAAAAAATTTAAGCACTCGAAATTATACTTATTTAAGGGTGCAGGTCATGATTTTAAAGGTAAATATCATAGTCGAGCAGATACTTTAATTGATAAATTTTTGCAGAAAAATGGGAAATAAATAATGAAGAAGAAATACCTTGGTTTAGTGGCTTTATTAAGCCTATTGAGCGTTTTTGCTATTTGGGGTCAAAGCGTTAGAGCTGATGTTGATTATGATATTGATAATGTTAGAGCCATAGCAAGAGTTAATAAAGATGGTTCACTGACAATGCATCGAACAATTAAGTATTCATTTGATAGTGATGCTCGCGGCGTTTATTATAAGCAAAATCTGGCTGTAAAACAGAAGTTGAGCAACATTCAGGTTAAGGTCGATGGACAAAATATAAAGGCCGCAACAACGGGCAAAAATAATACGTATAAATTGCAAAAGCAGGGCAATTCTTATAATTTTAAGGTTTATCATCGAATTAAGGAAAATGATAAGGTTAAAGTTGAGTATTCTTATCTAATTCACCGGGCAATTACTAATTATCTTGATACAGCTGAGCTGAACTTTAAAATAGTTGGTAATGGTTGGGATACTGACTTAGATCATGTGCGTGCTGAAGTGATTTTTCCTGGGGCAGTTAAGGGGCTAAAAGCTTGGGCTCATGGGCCACTAAGTGGTTACACTCAGGTTTTGCCAAAAGAGGGCAAAATTATTATGACTGCTGATGATGTTGCAGGAGATAGTGGTGTCGAAGTACATGCGATTTTTCCAACTACGGTAACTAGTGCTAATCAGAATATTGTTAAAGAAAATAAGAAAAGAGCAATTGAAAAACAAGAAGCAGCATTAGCAAAAGAAGCTAATCAGAAGCGTCAGCGTAAGCAGATGCTTAGTATAGGATTGATAATCATTTCAGTACTTGTCGGTTTTGTGGTGGTAATTAGAGGCTTTTTTATTAAAAAAGTTGGGGTTAAGCCAAAAATAGAGCGCGATTTAGTACATAATTATGAAATTCCAGATATATCACCTACTACTGCGCAAATTTTGGATAAAGCTGATAAACCAAATGTTAAAGCATTTGCAGCTTATTTGATGCAATTAGCTGGTAAAAATAAAATTAAGATCGAAAAATATCAAACTAAACATTTAAAGCGGACTAATTATCGAATTACTTTAGTAGATGATAGTGTTTTGACTGATGACCTGTTAGACTTTATTTTTAACAAAGTTGGTGATGGTAAGTCATTTACAACGAAAGATTTGCGGGATTATACTTCTAAAAAATTGGGTAGGCGTTTTGATAAATGGTGTGACGGGCAATATAAGCAAGTTGAGGATAAGGACTTGCTTGATAAAAAATATAAAAAGCAGCGTAGCAACTTCCGAACGGGGATGCTCATGGGAATGATTGCTAGCTTTGCGATCTGGGTAATTAGCTTAATGATGGCAAATAATATACCCAGTTTTGTGATAATAATTGGAATCATGATGATCGTCTTAGAAGTTGTTGCATTCATAGTGGGCAATTCTCGTTTAAGTATTTATACCCAAAAAGGTGCACTTGAGACAGATCAAGTTCGCGGTTTTAAGAAAATGCTAGACGATATTGGTCAATTCAAGATGAAAGACGTCGGTGATCTGATTTTATGGGAAGACATTATGCCGTATGCTGTAGCGTTTGGTCTATCCAAAAAGGTATTGAAGCAGCTTAAGATTGAATTTGCAGATGAATTAGATGCTGCACCAGTTCTGTTTTATAGTGGATTCTATAGTAGCAGTAGTGACAGTTTTGAGCATAGTTTTGAACGTAGCTTCTCTTCAGCCGTGTCTACTGGTTCATCTTCAGTTTCTGGAAGCTCAGGTGGATTTTCAGGTGGATCGTCTGGCGGCTTTGGTGGTGGCAGCGGCGGTGGTGCTTTTTAGTGAGAAATTTTTATACTATAATTAAACTAAAAAAAGGAGGGCTAAATTATGCCATTTGTACATATTGAATTAATTAAAGGTCGCTCAGATGAGCAGATTACTAACTTAATGAAGGATGTTACTGAAGCAGTGCACAAGAATACTGGTGCGCCTAAGGAACACATTCATGTAATTATTAACGAATTAGGTAAGCATACTTATGGCCAAGGCGGCGAGTGGAGAGCTTAATAATTAGGAATTGTAGTAAAAGACGACTCGATTGTGAGTCGCCTTTTTATATAGTTAAATAGATAAACTTGTATTAGAGCCTTAAAGCTATGTGTGCATAAATGAATT
>CAKNLX010000035.1 GCA_930989465.1 uncultured Lactobacillus sp.
CTAAGTAAAATTAAGCTTAAAAACGAAAAGTCACTTCTAATTCTAGAAGTGACTTTTTTGCATTCAAAATATAGCACTAAAACTGGTATAATTTAAAGGTATAAAAGGGGCAATTTTATGGTAAGTACAAAATTTCTAAAAAAATTAAAAGATGAATATAATATTGAATTTAATAATGAAAAGCTATTAGAAGAAGCATTTACGCATTCTTCATATTCAAATGAGCATCCTAACGATGGAATTCGTGATTATGAAAAGTTGGAATTTTTAGGTGATGCCGTTCTTGAATTGGCTGTTTCTGATTATTTATACCGTCATTATCCTAAATTAAATGAAGGAGAATTAACACGGTTAAGATCTAATATTGTTAGAACTGAAGGATTCTCTGAATTTGCGATTGAATGTGGTTTTCAAAATGAAATTCATTTAGGTAATGGTGAGGAAAAAGCTGGTGCTCGTAATCGTAAAACATTGTTGGAAGACGTTTTTGAAGCATTCAATGGCGCTTTATTCCTTGACCAAGGGATGCCAGCAGTTGAACATTTTTTGCATTTAACTGTTTATCCATTGATTGATAAAGGCGAATTTGATGATTCACGTGATTATAAGACCGATTTGCAGGAGTTATTACAACAAAATGGTCCAGTAAATATTGAATATTCGGTACTTAGTGAATCACAATTGCCATCACATTTTGTAGTTGAATTAAAGATTAATGATCAAGTTCAAGCACAAGGTGAAGGTCATAACAAGAAAGCTGCAGAACAACAAGCCGCTAAAGCAGCTTTACAAAAATTAGAGTAAGGGGATTTAAAAAGGTGCCATTAACAGAATTAGTGCTCGATGGTTTTAAATCATTTGCTGACAGAACAACTATTCATTTTAATGATGGAATAACTGGTATTGTTGGTCCTAATGGTAGTGGTAAAAGTAATATTACAGAAGCTATTCGTTGGGTAATGGGTGAATCCAGCGCTAAGTCTCTTCGTGGAACAAACATGAAGGACGTCATTTTTGCTGGTAGTCAATATCGTAAGCCATTAAATAAAGCTGAAGTTACCTTAATTTTTGATAATCGCAAACGTGAATTAGCATTTGATACGGACGAAGTTTCAATTACTAGAAATATTTTACGTTCTGGCGATAGTGAGTTTTTGATTAATGGACAGCAAGTCCGCATGCGTGATGTACGGACGCTTTTTCTTGATTCTGGTATATCGCAAAATAGCTTAGCCATTATTTCTCAGGGACGAGTTGATCAAATCTTAAATTCACGTCCGGAACAGCGCCGCGTAATTTTTGAAGAAGCTGCGGGTGTGCTTCACTTTAAACAGCAAAAAGAAGCAGCTCAAGGGCAACTTAAGAAGACTCAAGATAATTTGATTCGAATTAATGATTTAGTAAAAGAACTTGAGGGCCGCTTAGAGCCGCTGCATGAACAAAGTTCGCTAGCCAAAGAATATAAGTTTCAAAAGGCTGGTTTAGATAAAGAACTAAAGAGTTTATTAGCATTTGAAATCGAAGATATTAATAAGCAAAAAGAAACTATTCAAAAATCAGCTGATAAGAATAAGATTTTATTATCAAAATTAGATGCTGAAGTTAAAGAATCTCAAAATGCGGTCTCAGAAAAAAGAGCAGAGTACCAAAAAATTCGGGATGAACGAGAAAAAGTTCAAAATGAATTATTAAAATTAAGTCAGCAATTATCAGATTTGAATGCTAACTTGCAAATGGCTGAACAATCACGTCAATTTGATGATGCTACTAAGATCGAATATAAAAATCAAGTTGAAACGCTGAAGAAGAGCTTGGTACAACTGAACGCTCATTTGGAAAGTTTACAAAAAGATCAAGCTAGCCTTAAGAAGCAACAAGCGGTTTTACAAGAAAAGCGGGATAAGCTTACAGGTGAATTGAGTGAAAATCCAGAGGAACTCAATAAGAAACTGGAGGATTGTCGTAACGACTACATTCAATTATTGCAAGATCAAGCTGCGGTTAACAATCAAGTAATTAACTTGAATACTGAGCTAAAACGTAGTAAGGCTGACACCACTTATCAAAGCAATGATGTGGGTAAACAACTATCTGAAGCTAAAGCAGAACTGGAAAAATTACGAGCCGAAGGTAAAGATCTAACTGCTAAACGTAAAGACAAAAATGCGGCTTTTGCTGAAGCCAGTGATCAAAGTAATGACTTGAATGATCAAATTAGGCGTCTGCAGCAAACAGTTAATGATGAGCGGAATAAACTGGAAAAGATCGAAGCCCGTCATGAAGCTTTAATTAATATTCAAAAACGTCATGAAGGTTATTACTACGGTGTCCGTAACGTCTTGAATCATTTAAATGATTTTCCTGGCGTAATTGGTGCCGTAGGTGAGTTGCTTACTTTCCCAGCTGAACTTGAAGCAGCGATGACTACAGCTCTTGGTGGCGGCGTTCAAGATTTGATTACAGATAGCCGTAATAGTGCTAAAAATGCAATTAATCAGTTAAAACGCAGTAGAGCTGGTCGTGCCACATTTTTGCCATTAGATGGGTTACGCCAATATACCATTCCACAATCTACAGTAACTACCTTGAAGTCCTTTAATGGATTCAAGGGAATTGCCAGTGAGCTAGTAGAAAGTAAAACGGATCATAATATTACTGCCGCAATTAATTACTTGTTAGGCAGTGTTGTGATTGTCGATACAATCGAAAACGCAATGGCAATTTCTCAACGAATTGGGCGTTATCGAATAGTTACTTTAGATGGGGATGTTGTTTCACCGGGCGGTTCTATGACTGGTGGACAAAAGAACCTGCGCAATAATTCACCATTGCAAACGGCAACTGAAATTAATCAGTTAGAAAAGCAAATCAGTAGTTTAACTAGATCATTTAAGGAAGACCAAGCACAATTAAAAGATTTGGTTGATCAAAGCGTTAAAGTAGAAAATAAGTTGCAAAAATTGCATGATTCTTTGCAAGAAATTAATCAAACGATTAATGAAGCAGCTATTTCTTTCCAAAATCAAGAAAAAGAGGTTAAGCGACTTCAAGATGCTAATACTTTATATGAATCACGTGTGAAGCAGCGGAATGATCATATAGTTGAATTGCAAAAGCAGATTGCAGAAGCAAATGATAAGCAGGCTCTTTTATCTAAACAAGGTGAAGAGAAAAAGAGCCAAATGAATGAATTGCAATTACGTATTAAGAACTTTAATAATTTAAGTCAACGCGTGCAAAGTGAATTATCCAAGCTTGATCCACAAATTGCAGTTTTTGCAAATAAATTAGAAAATCTAGCTGTTCAAGAAAAAGATAAACGCAATCAAATTGATAATAATAAAAAGCAGGCTGCTGATTTAAAGGAGAAATTAACAGATCTTAATCAAAATGGAGAACTTTCTGTTAAGAAGAACACCGATTTAAAGAAGCAGAAGGAAAAAATTAAACAAAAGAACGAACAACTGCAAAATAAGTTAAATGAGCTTAGTTCACAACTTGGACAATTTGATGCGCAAATTAATCAGTTAGATCAAGTTGCTAGCCGAAATTATGATTTGCGTAAGGATGCGGCAATCGAACAGGAAGATTATTCTGTTAAAATTGCAAAGTTTAATAGTTTGATTGATCAACGCTTAGAAACTTTGCGTGATGATTATGCATTAACATTTGAAGCCGCTATTGCTCAAGCTGAAGGTCAAAATGATCAAGAAACTCGAGAAAAATTAGCTAAAAGTGTTAAACTGCATCGAATGTCACTTGAAGACATTGGCCCAGTTAATTTGGATTCTATTCAAGAATATGAAGATGTTAAAAAGCGTTATGACTTCTTGAATGGTCAACAAAATGACTTGCTTAAAGCTCGTGATGACCTTGAAAAATCAATGAATGAATTAGATGAAGAGGTTAAGAGTCGATTTAAAGCAACATTTGAGGCAGTGGCTGAAAGCTTTAAGCGGATTTTCCCACTTGTCTTTGGCGGTGGAAAGGCTAAGCTTGAATTAACTGAACCAAATAATTTATTAGAAACAGGAATTGAGATTATCGCTCAGCCACCTGGCAAGAAGTTACAGCGTTTAAGTTTGCTCTCTGGTGGTGAACGGGCATTAACTGCGATAACATTATTATTTGCAATGTTGCAGGTAAATCCAGTACCATTTTGTTTACTTGATGAGGTTGAAGCAGCGCTTGATGATGCAAATGTCACACGTTTTGCTCAATTTTTACTTAAATATAATTTAAAGACACAGTTTATTGTGATTACTCATAGACGAGGAACAATGAAGCAAGCTGATCAATTGTATGGTGTGGTAATGCAAGAATCTGGTATATCTCAAGTATTGTCAGTATCATTAAAAGAAATGAAAAAGAAAAACGGGGTGAAATAATTGGGATTATTTGATCGAATTAAAAAGTCTCTCTTTGGTAAAAAAGATGACGAAGAAGAGAAAAAAGAAGAGCAGGAAAAACAAGAAGAAGTAGAGCAAAAACAGGACGATAGTGAAGCAGTTGCTCAAGAGGAACAATCTGAAGAATCTGCTGAATCTGACAAGCGAGAAGAAACAGAACCCATTGGAGAGGATAACGAGTCTGAAGCTTCAGGAGAAGTAGCAGAGGATGAAGAAGAGCCTGAATCTGAAGAAACCGCTGAAATTGAAGAGGAACAGGAAGCAGAACCTCAAGAATCTGAAACTACTGAAGAGGCGGAAACCGAAACAGACGAGGAAGAACCTGAAACTGAAGAACTAGAAGAAGATGAAGATTCCTCACAAGAAGAACTTTATGAAAAAGGTTTGGAAAAAACCAATAAAGGTTTTGGCGCTCGACTTAATGCATTCTTTGCTAAATTTAGAACTGTTGATGAGGACTTCTTTGATGATTTGGAAGATTTATTGATTGAATCTGATGTAGGTTATGAGACAGCAGAACAATTAACCGATGAACTTCGTGAAGAAGCCAAATTGCAAAATGCCAAATCTCGTGATGATCTGAAAAAGGTTATTGTTGAAAAATTGGTTGACTTGTATGACAAGGGTGGCAACAGTGAAGATGAAAAGTTAATTTATCACCCTGAAGATAAGCCTAATGTTTATCTCTTTGTCGGCGTCAATGGTGCAGGTAAAACTACTACTATTGGTAAGCTTGCAAAACGCTTTAAAGATGAAGGTAAGTCAGTTATCATGGCTGCAGCTGATACCTTCAGAGCCGGTGCCGTAGAACAATTAGTTGAGTGGGGCAAACGCGTTGATGTTCCTGTAGTAACTGGAAAAGAAAAAGCTGATCCTGCTTCTGTTGTTTATGATGCAACTGAACGTGCAATTAATGAAAAAGCTGATTACTTGTTAGTTGATACTGCTGGCCGTTTGCAAAACAAAAAGAACCTCATGGCTGAGCTAGAAAAGATTCAAAGAACTATTAAAAAGCTTCTGCCTGACCAACCAACTGAAACATTATTGGTTCTTGACGGTTCAACCGGACAAAATGCCTTGCTCCAAGCTAAAGATTTTGATAAGACAACCAAATTAACGGGTCTGGTTTTAACTAAGCTTGATGGTTCATCTAAAGGTGGGGTAGTCTTGGCTATCCGTAATGAGATGAACTTACCGGTTAAATTGGTTGGACTTGGTGAAAAAGCTGAAGATTTGGCTGATTTTGATGCCGCAAATTATGCAATTGGTCTTTTCCATGGCTTAGTCTAGTGATAAAGTTTAAGTGTATATAGTTTTATAAGGAGAATTTTATGAAAGAATATAGTGCATGTACTACTATCTTGGTAGGTAAAAAAGCCTCAATAGATGGTACTACTATGATTGCTCGTAATGATGATACATTCCGTCCAATCACCCCACAAAAGTTTATTATCGAACCGGCTCGTCATGGTGAAAAGAAACACATTAAGTCATGGCTTAACAAGTTTGAAATGGATTTACCAGAAGACGCTCAACGTGTTCCAGCTGTTCCAAACGTTGATTACAAGCATCGCGGTTATTACGACGAAAGTGGTATTAACGAAGAAAACGTTGCTATGTCATGTACTGAATCAACATATGGTAATGAACGTACTTTAGCATTTGATCCACTTGTTAAAGATGGTTTGGATGAAGACTGTATGCAAACTTCAGTTTTGCCATATATTCATTCCGCTAGAGACGGTGTTAGATACTTAGGTAAGTTGATTGCTAAGTATGGTTCACCAGCTGGTAATTCAGTTCTTTTCAGTGATAAAGACGAAATTTGGTACATGGAAATTGTTACTGGTCACCATTGGGTTGCAGAACGTATCCCAGATGATTGTTATGCAGCTACTGGTAACCGTGTGGCAATTGAACAAGTTGATTTTGATAATCCTGATTACTTCATGTGGAGTGAAGGAATTCAAGAATTTGTTGAAGAACATCATTTGAATCCTGATCATGAGGGCTGGAACTTTCGCCACATTTTTGGTACTTACACTGAACAAGACCGTCACTACAACACTAATCGTCAATGGTACATTCAAAAGTTGTTTAACCCAGAAATTGAACAAGATCCACAAGATGGTGATATTCCATTCATTCGTAAGGCTGCTAAAAAGATCACTAAAGAAGATATTCAATTTGCTTTGGGTTCACACTACCAAGACACTCCATATGATCCATTTGGCAAAGGTACTGAAGAAGAAAAGCACCGCTATCGTCCAATTGGTTTGAACCGTACCCAAAATGCCCACATTTTGCAAATTAGAAGTGATGTGCCAGAAGATCGTGCAGCTATTATGTGGCTATGTATTGGTGGTCCAACCTTTACTCCATTTGTTCCATTCTTTGCTAATAT
This sequence comes from uncultured Lactobacillus sp., assembly GCA_930989465.1. Taxonomy (GTDB): domain Bacteria; phylum Bacillota; class Bacilli; order Lactobacillales; family Lactobacillaceae; genus Lactobacillus. The sequence goes on from CAKNLX010000035.1 coordinate 6,814, forward strand.
GAATGATACTGATCCTTCATATAACAATACTTCAATGGATTACAACATGAATGATGCATGGTGGTACTACAAGTCATTTGCTGCACTTGTTGAAAGTCATTACCCACAATTTGTTCAACTTGACACTACATACTTAACTGAACTTAACCGTTACTTCAGAGATCGTGTTGAAGAAATTATTAAGGGTGCTGATGGCAAATCAGGTGAAGAATTAACTGATTACTTGACTAAGGAAAACCAAAAGACAGTTGCTCATACTCGTGAGGAAACTGAAAAGCTTTGGGGTCAAATGATGATTGATTCAATTAACATGTCTAAGTTAACCTTCAACATGGATGAGAACCTTTAATTTAAAATTCAAAAAACAGTTCAACATTGTTGAGCTGTTTTTTCTTCGGCTAGTATAATTGAGTTAATGAATTGAAAGAATCTGAAATGATGACAGAAAGTACTATTGGATCATTTTTTACTAGAATTAGCAATGAAGTAGAAAAGCAAATGGATGCTGATTTAAAGAGTTTTAATATCAGTGCAAATGAATTAGAAATTTTGATTGAATTGGAACACCATAAGCATGGCAAGACATATGACAAATTAGCCAAGGAGCTTCATGTAACTAAGGATAAAGTTGAAGAATTAGTAAAAAGTTTAGTTGCTAAAGATTTAGTTACTGATGATAATGGCACCGTGATTTCTACTGAAGATGGTAAGGAAGTTTGCAAGAAAGTAGAGAAGCACCGCAGAGAAACTGATCAAACCATTACTCAGATGCTTAGCAAAGATGAGACTATAGGTTTAGTTAATGTTTTAAAGAAAATGCTGGAAAAAGAAGAAAATTAGGCAAAAAAAGATCAACTGCTGCAATTTACAACAGTTGATCTTTTTTATTAAAAATTATTTTTTCTTATCTAGGACTGAATGGTGAATACCATAGCAGAAATAAATAATTAAACCGAAGATAAACCAAATACCAGCGTAGAGCTTAGCTTGATAATCTAAGCCTAAGAAAACGATTAATGCAGCTAAGAAGCCTAGAGCAGGCAATACTGGATAAAATGGCATCTTGAATGATGGATCATCAATATCTTTACCTTCACGTGGACGTAATTTATAGATACCAAGTGATACAAACATGAATGCGATTAAAGTACCAGCTGAAACTAATTGAGACAGCATAGAGAATGGGAAGAAAGCACCAAGCAAAATACTACCGATAGTCAAAGTCCAAAGTGCATTGTTAGGACGACGGTCAGAATTTAATTTGCCCAACCATTTAGGTAACATACCATCACGACCAAATGAGTAAATTAATCTAGATCCAGCCATTCCCATACCGATCAAGGCGGTAAACATACCTAAAACAGCAATAGTTTGAACGACGACAGCAACTATTGGGTGCCCAGCATAACGTAAAGCCAAACCAACAGGTTCTGCAGAGTTAGCATACATCTTGTAAGGCATCATACCGATCAATACCAAACTAACACCTACAAAAAGTGTAACGGCAATTGCTAATGAGCCTAAAATTCCACGAGGCATTGTCTTTTGCGGATTAATAGCTTCTGCCGAATTAGCAGCAATTGAATCAAAACCTATGTAGGATAAGAAAATCATTGATACACCAGCATAAATTCCTTGCCAGCCACCAAATGGTCCGTGAGCAGTAGGACGATATTTAGGAATAAATGGTGTAAAGTTAGCGCTTTTAATGGCTGTTAATCCAACTACGATAAAGATCAAGATGGCTAAAACTTTAAGTAAAACTAATCCATTTTCTACTCGAGCGGCTCTTGAGACCCCATGCCCAATTAAAAGAGCAACTAATAAAATAGAAACAAGTGAAATTGCATCAATAATTCCACCATTAGTACCAAAAGCGTTGGACAAAGAAGCAGGTAATTTTAATCCTATAGGTGCAATTAATGCCCTGAAGTTAGCAGAAAGTCCAGATCCTACGAATGCTAAAGCAATAAAGTATTCAGCTAAAAGAGCCCATCCGGCTACCCATCCCCAAAATTCGCCGAATACCACATTGATCCATGAATAAGCGGATCCTGCAAATGGCATGGCAGCGGCCATTTCGGCATAAGCAAATGCTACTAAACCGGCAGCATTTGCAGCTAAAATAAATGAAATTGCAACCGCTGGTCCAGTATGTAATGCAGCAACTTCACCGGGCAAGGTAAAGATTGAAGCTGAGACGATCGTCCCAACCCCTAAGGCTAAGAAATCTTTAACCTTTAATGATCGAACCAGGTGTCCATCTTTATTTTCATAAACACGTGGATCTTCTTTTTTGTTCATTCGTTGCCAAAGATTCACAATACAATTCCCCTTTATGTTAAAAATAAGATTACTTAATTATAATTAAAAATACGTTAAAAAATCAACCGTAAGTAGTTCAAATTTCGTATTTTTAATGAGAAAAAAGATAGATTTTGTCTTCATGATTTAAATGATAATTAACATTTTTGGTAGTATCATTTTTTTGATATACTAAAGACTGGTGAAAATTAATGGATGAATTAACTAAAAATGAAGAATTAGGCGACCTATATGCCTATTATGGTTCTTTATTAACTAAAGGACAGCAATCTTATTTTGAAGATTATTATTATAATGATCTATCATTAGGAGAGATTGCGGTTAATCATAATGTATCTCGGCAAGCTATTTATGATAATTTAAAACGCTCCACTAAAATTTTGAAAAATTATGAAGCCAAATTACATATGAGGCGTGATAATAATCATATTGAAGATGTGCTAGCAGATGCACTTTTGTCGATAGATAATAATGATAGTCAAAC
>CAKNLX010000036.1 GCA_930989465.1 uncultured Lactobacillus sp.
TAAGAAATTAATTTAAGGAATCATTCATCCTTACACAAACTATTTTACAGTCTCAAACTTTTTGCGCCTAACTCTCTTACAAAAACATCAATCGTAGTAAAATGCGTATTCTTTTGCATGAATCTTGGATTAAACAAGTCTTGATAAGATACTGCTTGTTGTCCGCCCTGTTCTTCTGCTACCTTTTCCAAATTTTTCTTCAATTCATCTTTTTCTTTAGTCATTTTTCTAGTCTCCTAATTAATTTTTTAATTACTATTAAAATAATACATTGATTAATAATAATTCGCTATAATGAAAGCAGAATACTTACTTGGAGATACAGAAATGACGAATCGTTACAAAAGTGTATTTGATATTATCGGGCCCATCATGGTAGGTCCATCTAGTTCACATACAGCTGGTGCCGTCGCAATCGGCCGAACTGGAAACAAACTTTTTGGTGGAGTTCCTAGAAAAGTAACAGTCCATTACTATGGCTCTTTCGCCCAAACTCATCGCGGCCACGGGACAGACTACGCCATCGCCGCGGGAATTTTGGGCTTTGACACAGATGATCTGCGTGTACCTAATGCACCTGAGATTGCTAAAAAACGTGGCGTCGATATTCGCTTTGTCGAAGAAGATGGACCTAGTCCAATCGATCATCCCAATACAGCAATTTTAGACATGTCTAGCGGGACCAAAAAGGCACAGATATCGGGCTGCTCTATCGGCGGTGGATCGATCGAAATTCGTCATTTAATAATTCACGACACCGAGATCACCCCAACAGGTTCGTTGCCAATCATTATTTGGTTTGATTATGAAAAAGATATTCTTAACGAGCAAAATTTGACTTCCTTATTACGAGAAAAAGCTCCTTTTAGCAAGAAGCGAATTTTTCGCACTAAAGATTGCAATATCTACGAATACGATATCGACAACTATCTCAAGCCTGCCTTAGTAAAAGAGTTAAAAGAAAAGTTTGAAAATATTATTTGTCTTTAAAACGGAACAAGATTATGTATAACCATATTAAAGAAATTGTTGCTGATTCTGAAAAGCAACATAAACCTATTTCGGAGTTAATTATTGAACAAGAATGCGAGCTATCTGGTTTACCGCGACAAATGGTCTGGAACCGAATGAAACATAATTTGGCTACAATGCGTGCTGCAGTAGAACGTGGAAAAAGTGGTGATGGCGTATTTTCTAAAACAGGCTTAACTGGTGGTGAAGCCGTCAAAATTAAAAAGTATCGTCAAACTCACCATACTTTATCTGGTGACACTATCATGACTGCCGTACAGAATGCTGTTGCAACTAACGAAGTTAATGCGGCAATGGGTGTCATTTGTGCTACGCCAACAGCTGGCTCCTCTGGCACTTTGCCTGGTGTTTTGTTTTTATTAGAAAAAAGAATGGATCTTAGTGAAGAGCAAATGATTCGCTTTCTTTTTACTGCTGGTGGATTCGGCCTTGTTATTGCCAATAACGCAGAAATTGCCGGCGCAACCGGTGGCTGCCAAGCCGAAGTTGGTAGTGCATCTGCCATGGGCGCCGCTGCCGCAGTTGAGGCAGCTGGTGGCAGTGCTGAGCAGAGCGCACAAGCAATGTCGATTGCAATGTCTAACTTGCTCGGTCTAGTCTGCGACCCAATTGCTGGCTTGGTTGAAGTTCCTTGCGTTAAGAGGAATGCGATCGGTGCAGGCAATGCTTTAATTTCGGCAGACATGGCGCTTGCGGGATGCACCAGTGTAATTCCGGCCGACGAATGTATCGACGCCATGAAAAAAGTTGGTCATCAAATGCCAGCATCCCTCCGCGAAACCGGAATCGGCGGCTTAGCTGGCACTCCAACCGGCCAAGCAATCAAAGCTAAAATTTTTGGCAAGGATGCGTGATAAAATGCGTGACGGTGAAACAATTAAAAACGATATTATCAATCAATTGGCGACAGTCATTGATCCTGAATTGAACGTTGACGTAGTCAATTTAGGGCTAATTTATGAAATCGACTTGGACAAAGATGGGATCTGTCTGATCAACATGACTTTGACCACCCCTGCTTGTCCGCTAACTGGTTACCTAATTGATGGCATTACTCAAGCGGTTAAAAAAGTGCCAGAAGTTAAAAACGTTGATGTGGAATTTGTGTGGTATCCGGTCTGGACGCCCGATCGTATGAGTGATGCAGCGAAGGAATATTTTAATATAGATGAAAAAGAGGACTAATCTGGTTGGATTAGTCCTTTTTTTGGTTACTCCACATAGGTGGAGAATACTTAATGTCTAAATATAAATTTTTACTCATTTTGGGATCACCTCCACATACGTGGAGAATACAAATTCATCATATCCGTATGGTTCAGAAATATAGGATCACCTCCACATACGTGGAGAATACTCAGAACGTGGCTTACAAGCTTATATTCGCTTAGGATCACCTCCACATACGTGGAGAATACGTTATTAGATTTAGCAGGATATTCAATTCTTGGGGATCACCTCCACATACGTGGAGAATACACTAAAAGATCCCTTATCATTGAGCCATTTTTAATTTTATGAAAGCCAAAATTCATTCAGTTTCATCCTATTTATTTTATTCTTTTTCATTTATATCTTCTACTTATTTTAAATTCTTTCTCCCTATTTAAAATTTTTTAAAACACAAGTAAAATAACCAATGAATTCCCAAAAATTATGGAGGAGAAATATATGTTGAAAAATACAAAGTGGACTACAGCAATCGTAGCAGTTTTACTTGGTACGGGAATCACTTCTGCAAATCACGTTCAAGCCGATACTGTTAGCAATGCTTAATCAAATACCCAAGTAGTACAGAACCCTAATCAGTCTCAAAGTTCTACTACAGAAAAGAAAGCTTCGACTTTCAATAAAAGCGACTATCTTTCATCTAATCCTAAGATCATTCGCTTAAAGCAAAATACTACTATTTATAAAGATGCCGCTTTAACTCAAGTTGATCATCAAGCCAAAAAGGGATATCACTATTTAACTAGTAAGTTAGTCATCCCCGCTGATAACGCTCCAGTTTTAAAGTTAAATAACGGCAATTACATCAGCGCTAAAAAAACATTGATAGCTAAAGTTAAGGGTTACCAAAATCCTAAGGGCTATCACCAAGTTCATTACACACAAATCAAGCCATATGGTCACGTTGGCTATAACCTTTACCGCGGCTACGAAGGTATTAAAACCTGGAAAGTAATGCACCGCATGGGTACTTGGTATGGTAAGAATTACTACAACCAAGCTACTTACAATGCAGTTAAGAACTTCCAACGTCGTCATGGCTTAAAGGTAACTGGTAATGTTAACCTTAAGACTTGGCAAAAGATGGGCTTTTCTAAAAAGTCTTGGTACGGAATCGACAGCTACGTTGCTCTATTAAAGGCTAAGGCTTGGCAAGGAAGAAAAGCTCACATCGAAGCAATGATTAATCAAGCTTACAAATACATGGGTAAGCCATGGCTTGCAGGTTGTTCTTCAAGTCCAGCTTATGGTGTAGACTGCTCTGGTTTAGTAATGCAAAGTCTTTACGCTGGTGGTATCAGTCCTGTTCCTACTAGTTCAATTGGTCACGCCCACCCAGGCAATGAATGGAATTCACGTAACCTTTGGGCAGATAAGCACCTCAAGCGTGTTGCATACTCTCAAAGAAGACGTGGTGACTTAGTATTCTACTACCAACCAGGTACACACACTATTTGGCACGTTGCTATTTACTTAGGTAACAACCGCGTTATCGAAAGTTGGCCACCACGCGTACTGGTTGCACCAATTACAAACAGCCAACGTAACGTTATCGCAGGAATCAAGCGTCCATTTATCTAAGGTAAATTATGAAAGGCAAAATTTTATTCATTAGTGTTATTTCCTGCTTCTTGCTCACTGGCTTTTCTACTACAGTTAAAGCTGATGAAACTGATCAATCTCGGGCTAGCCAGACGAATACTCCAGCTAAAAACAATAGTGGCTGGAAAGTAACTAACGGCAATACCTACTACCTAAAAAATGGCGCAGCAATCAAAGGCTTAAAAAAGATTAATGGTTACTGGTACCTATTTAACAAAAACGGCGCAATGCTTAAAAATGTGCGTAAAGTTCCTCACACTAAGCATTACAGCTACTTTGATCAATTAGGTAGACGCCGCATGAAGAACACTTCAACTAAGAAGGCATATTATTGGATTAACAAAAAAGGACAAATTACAGGTATCAAAAATAATGCCAAAGTAATTTGTCAACGACCACAAATGCCTACTGGTTGTGAAATTACTGCGGTAACTATGATGCTTAACTTTGCTGGTAAAAAAGTAAGCAAGTATCAAGCTGCAAAGATTATGCCACGTAGTTCCAATCCAAATAAAGGCTTTGTGGGTTCACCTTATAAAAAATTCCCACTAGGCTTTTGGGTTGCACCCGGCGGCGTTAAGCCAGTTGTTCAACACTATTTAGGTAAGCCACAAATTATGACTAAGTGCAGCATTAATGCAATTAAGCAAAAGTTATTGCGGTCTCACCTAGTAGTTGTTTGGGTTGGTATGTTTGATGGTATTTCTAATCATGCTATCACTCTTACTGGTTATCACGGCAATACGCTTTACTACAATGATCCATGGACCGGTACCAAGCGCAAGATCAGCGTAGCCAAGTTCAAAATTCACTGGGCTTTAGATGGTCATCGCGCTATTAGTTATTAATATGAATTTAAATAGGAATGCAAAAATGTATCCCTATTTAATTTGTAATTTTCTATTCTAAGATCAAGTATTATAATATTCCCAGAATGAAATCTTATTAACGGGAGAAATTTAATTTGTACATATATTATCAAATTGGAATATTTGTCGGTTTAGTGTTTGTGGCGCTTGCTATCAATATTTTTCGTCAAGCGCATAAAAGTGGCTATCCATCGAATTTAGTCAACTGCATATTTTCAATCACTATTTCAACAGCTGGAATATGCATCATCGTTGCTAGCTTAGCCGCAATTCAACCACATAATTGGTATACTAGCAGCTTACTTTGGAAAATGTTAATTGCCGGATAGTAAAAATGGCCCAATACCAATCAAGGTATTGAGTCATTTTTTGGTTTATTCCACTTTGCCTACATAGATCTTACGATTCAAAAATCGATCTTTTTGCTCGATTTTTTTCATTTTCTCTGCTAGTCCTGGTTTAATTTGATCTAGATCACTTTTATCAAGCGGCTTTTTACTTCTAAATGATGACTCTGCCACTCATTATTGTCTTCACTATTTTCACTCCAAGCAAGTTCAATTCTTTCTTGAGTATTATCTGCAAAATACAAAGTGACATCGATGATATCATCATGATCACACAGACGCTTGCCTACCGGCTCATCGAAATTAGTAAAAAAATGATTTGCCAATTTATAATTTAATCAAAAAATCATCATCAATTTTATGCTTTTCACTATTATATTTTAACCAATTTCAATTACAGTACTACAATATAGTTGAAAAGTCAGATAACAGCCAAGTTACTCGCAACTTCGACTAATAGAAAGGAAGATTTCATGAAATATTTATCAAGAAATCAAGCAGAACAATGGCTGAATCAACATACGCTTTGTGGTAAAAAGAGAAAGATGTTTACCAACAAATTTATGAAGAGGTTGAGCAAATCCTACCGCTTAGTTCCTGATAAACATACTCTTTTTGGTAAGAAGTATAGCTTACTAGAATTAAAAGAATATGCACACGATATAAATCCTCGTTCATTTGCTTAATATCAAAAATATAAAACAAAAACTACTGATAATTTTCGTTAAAAGCGTTGATCTATCAGTAGTTTTTATTTTTTATGCGCGCATATAAACTTTCACAATTAGGTACAGGCTCTTACCATCCCAATGAAAGGTCTTAGTTTTACCGAATAATAAATTTCCTTCATCCATCAAACGGCTCAAGATTAGATTGTTGTTTCTTGGCAAATAACCCAGCTTCAATCCACCTGCAGTATATACGCTAATCGCATGTTCATCATATTGGTTATTGGGCTCACGCATCAAAACTAATGGATCATCTTCATGGAGTTTTGGCACCACGTGATCTGCTAAATTAAGATATTGACTACCGGCCAGTTCACAACCATACAGAAAAACATCCCGTGCATTGCTAGAATTGCTGTATTGCAGACGTTTGAGCTCATCTACTTGCGTTTGCAATTTTTCTACTTGATCAAGTAAATCTTCGAAAATATCTTGTGGTGGAATGTGAATAGTTTCATCAGAATCATGAAATTGCATGATCATTAGTCCTTTCTAATTTTCCTTAGTTACGAATCTTGAGTCATTCATCGGATTGTTCTCACTGTACATCCCTCTTGGTGATGGTTCAGTTAACAATGACCAAGCAGCCCTGAACATATCAATATTTTTATCGTCATGGTCAAGTTTATCATAGACATAATTAAATTCCATTAATCTACCACCGGTTAAGCTTACATTCAAACCGATTTTATGCCATTGTTGGATGTAATTTTGTACGATTGACTCTTGGACAGCTAAACCACTCATTGTAGCCAAGTGAATCTTAAGTGACTTGCCATTGAGAGTTAACTACGTCAGCAATATCAAACTTGTGACTCTTGATAGCTTGTGAAGCTGAATTAGTTGAAACCACTTGGGCGATAATCTTGTTTAGCTTAGGTGTGCCTCTCCAATAATATTTGTTAGGTACCCAAGTTACTGATTGACCTCTAACCACCTGCTTACCTTATATGGTCCAAAAAACATTGGATTCTTTCTGATTTTATCGGATGAAATCAACTTCTTGAATGGAATATCTTTTAGCTGCCGTTTCAAGGAAATAATCGTTGCCTGATTAGAGCATCACTAGCTTCATTTGAGAGTCGAATCTATTGTAATCTATTAAAAACAATAATTAGAAAGAAGAATTATGAGTAAAGTTTTCGTATTTGGTGGCTCCGGCAAAGTCGGCAAAGATTTAATTAAAGATCTAGTAGCTGGTGTCCGTTAATAATTCTGAGTCTCAATCAAATCCAATTCCAGATGTTGCACAGGTACTTGCAGATGTTCTGAAGTTCCTGCTACCAAATATAAAGTAATTGAGATGACTGGCGGAGACACTCCAATTGACAAGGCTTTAGAGCAAGTTAAATAAGAGTGAGGTAAAATATAGGTATTCCCGTTGATAACTTATCTATCTAATGAGTTGTCAATGGGTTTTTTGTATGTAAAAATCAAGAGAACTTACTATGTTATAGCTGAAGAAATCTACTATACATTGTCATTTTATACTTTTTTTCAAGCAAAAAACGCTATCCAAATTGAATAGCGTTTTTACTAATAATTAATCTGATTCTTCAGCAGCACGTGTTGCAGCAGTTTCAATAGTCTTAATAGGATTCAATCTTACACGGAAATTAAAGTTGCCTACATAAGCGTCGTCTTCAAAGCCGTACTCACTGTAATCACCCCAAGAAACATAGTTAGATGTTCCCTTGATTCTGTAGAAAAGTTGTGCAATATCGCCACTACCAAGGATAACTGGATCTAATGCTCTAATCTTTTGGCCCTTCTTAACAGATTGTTTTGTCTTTTTTAATTTTGAATTATAGATAAACAAGTCCATTTGAGGAACAATTGTAGTTGCACCACCATCACGAAATACAGGATTACCGTTAATGCGTCCAACGTTTAACGCCTTGATATAAGCACCCTTACCGATATGGTAGTAATCTTGGCCCTTAATCTTATAATTCTTAACTGCATATGACTTACTACCACTCAAATTTGTATAGTAGTAATCATCAGACTTGGTCTTAGCGCGACGCTTGCCTGCGTAATTTACAATTGAATATTTAGGCAATACGCGCTGACCATTAAAGCTAATACGTTGACCCTTCTTATTATAAATAGCAGTATTGGTATTTAATTTCAAAACGCCTTTACCATTCATGGTATTAACGTTATTTGACTTAACATAAATTCCGCTACCTAAATTGAAATATGAATCAGGGTAAGTAACCCAGCTCTTACCAACATATTTAATTTTGCTGCCTTTAGTTAAATAAGATTTGCGACCACGATAAGTTGATAGCCGTTGACCTTTACTGTTGTAAACATATGCATTTTTAATCAAGCCAATTTCATTGCTATTCCAGTTATAGCTACCAACTGCTTTCATATTAATGTAACCACCATCACCTAAATCGGCATAAGTGTTGCCTTTAATAATACTCTGCGGCATCCCGTTAAGATAAATAAAGGCATTAACTTTAGGTCCTTGAATTATAGTTGGTTGACCATAAAAACGAATTGGCTTGTTAAAGTTAATCTCATTTTTATTAGCTATACTTTTACCGTTTTTATTATATAACATTGGTTGAGAATAGCTTTTAACGAACGTAATCTTATTTTTTAAGGTACTTGCTTGAACTACGCTAGAGTTTTGGCTTTGTCCTGTTAAAGCTGCAGGGACCATAAGCGCAGCTCCTGCCACAATACTCAATGCAATTCTTTTTAATTTCATAATAAACCTCCCTTATATTATTCTTTCACTATTTTGAACGTAATTAAGTGAAATTTCTAGTAAGATTGCCAATTTTTTAATATTTCATTTTGCTCAAATTCTTTTTCGAGCTTTGGATTTTGTTTGATTTTCTTGTTAATATGCTTATCAATGAAACTCATTATTTATTTTCGATTCTTTCAAAAGTTTCTTATTGTATCTCATCGATATAATCACTCTGCAAAGAAATCATCATCAATATCATATAGTTCATAAGTCTGTTGGACTTGAACTCCAACCTTGTATTGCACCATTAAGTTGGTCAGCATTTCACCGTCAACAAGAGCAACATTCAATTGCTTAGCCGCTTCCTTTGCCCCACTAGTAAATGAAGAAGTAGTGATAAACACGCCACGATCTGCTCGCTTACGTCTTAATGCACCAGAAAAGCTGTCGATTTCTGGGCTACCAACTACATTATTTCTCTTCTTTATACTTCTCAACACTATTTCTGTAGTAATCATTAAATATTGAAGAGATGCCTGTAAGCATTAAATCGCAAAGTTCTTTTGAAGTATAACCCGAATTATAATGACTTACTGCATTCCTTGCTTTAAAAACTAATCTTATATATCTCTCTTGTCGAGTATCAATATTTATTCGCCGATTGTAAAATCAAATTGAACACTTTAGAAAAATAAAAAGTCCATCTGG
>CAKNLX010000037.1 GCA_930989465.1 uncultured Lactobacillus sp.
CAAATTTTCAACACTCACAAAATGTGGTAAATTAACAAGATTTAAATTTTCCATTTTCTATTCTTTCTATACAAAAAAGCCTGAAGCATTTAATTGCTCCAGGCCTAGAGTCTTCCCGTGTACACGAAAAGAAATCAACCCTTCTGGCCCTCTCTGGAGTCAATTAAATGGTTGGATATTTAACTATCTTCTTTTTATTTTGGTAAAGCCTTCAGTTCAACTGAATCTTTGCCGTCCTTATCAATTACATTAACAGCAACCTGTTCATCGGCAGAAGTTGGAATATTTTTACCAACAAAATCAGCACGAATTGGCAATTCACGGTGACCACGATCAACTAGCACTGCGACTCTGATTGAACTTGGGCGACCAACGTGCATCAAAGCATCCATCGCCGCTCTGATTGTTCGTCCAGTATAGATAACATCATCAATCAAAACAACATGCTTGTCATCAATATTAACACCAACTTGATCAGAATTGACAACTGGATCTTGCTTTAAACTAGCATCATGACGATCATCCCGATATAAGGTAATGTCCAATTCACCAACTGGTACATCAACGCCTTCCAATTTCTGAATACGGTCATGAATTCGTTTAGCCAAGTAAACGCCTCGCGTTTTAATCCCTACCAAAACCAAATCATCGGTTCCTTTATTTTGTTCAATGATCTCGTAAGTAATACGGGTTAAAGCACGCTTCATTGCTAGTGCATCCCAGATTTCTTTTGCCATTATAGCCTCCTAATTCTGCCCATGAAAAAAGCTCCCAATCTCAACTGAGACTAGGAGCTTTAGTAAAGTCGAAACTTAAGTTAAGCCTGCCTTGCTAGCCTCACGGGACTAATTTTAAAGGACATTCATTGCTTTAAAGTTACTGTAATTAGAAACGTTTGTCAAGCTCTAATTAAATTTTACTTGACCAACTAATTCATTGATATCTTCAATGCCTAATTTTTCAAGTTCTTGCGGCAAGGCATCTGCAATATGCTTAGAAGCAATACTATCTTTAAAATGAGCAGTACCAACCGCTACGGCATTAGCACCTGCTAACATAAATTCCACCACATCTTCGGCCGAAGCAATGCCACCCATGCCAATAATTGGCAAAGAAGTAATTTGACGCACTTGACTAATCATTCTAATAGCTATTGGCTTAACAGCCTCACCTGATAAACCGCCCATATTATGGCCTAACAGTGGTCTGCGTTTTTTCACGTCAATTCGCATCCCTAGCAATGTATTGATCATCGATAAGCCATCGGCACCACCCTTTTCGGCAGCTTTAGCAATTACAGTGATATCAGTCACATTTGGTGTTAACTTCACATAAATTGGAATATTGACAACTGCTTTAATTTTTCTAGTCAATTCTTCAACCACATCGGCATGCACGCCAAAGCTCATTCCACCTTGGGCCACATTAGGACAAGAAACATTAATTTCTAAAGCATTAACCAAGCCAGAATTTGACAGCTTTTGTGCTACTTCAACATAATCTGCTTCACTATCACCGCCAACGCTAGCCACGATCGGTAATTCTGGATATTGCTTTCTCAATGGTTCTAACTTTTCACTAATCACCTTGTCCACACCAGGATTAGTAAGACCAACAGAATTCAAAACTCCATCATCTAAAACGGCAATCTGTGGTTGCGGATTACCTGTGGTTGCATGTGGCGTAGTTGTCTTAATAACCATTGCTCCAAGATCATTTAAGTCAAACTTCTTAGCTGCAGGCACATCGCCGAAGCCAAAAGTTCCACTTGCTGGCATAACTGGATTTTTCAAATCTAAACCTGGTAATTTTACATGTGTATTAACCATAATTTTCCTCCAAAATGAATGCTCACGGACACTCTTTATTTTTTCAAGAAATGATTCTACACGTGATTATAATTTTTTCCAAGCAAAAATTTTATTTGTATTTTTACTTTTGAGGTGTTAAACTTCACCTTGATCAAACTTTAAACGGTACAGAGAGACCGCAAGTTCAAAATATTGACTTAAATTATCTAGGAAAAGTCTATCCTTGGTGTCTCTCTGAGCTAAGATAGACTTTTTTTGTGGAGGAAAAATGAAACCTGTAATTGTTGCATTAGATATTGACAATGAAGAGCAACTACATAAGATTTTGTCTAAATTAGGCAAACCAGAAAACGTCTTTATCAAAGTCGGTATGGAATTATTCTATCACGCTGGCAACCAAGTGGTTAAAGACTTAGCTGAGCAAGGTTATAAGATTTTCTTGGATCTAAAATTGCATGATATCCCTAATACCGTTTATAACGGGGCTAAACAATTAGCTAAGTTAGGAATTACTTTTACTACCGTTCATGCTTTAGGCGGCAGTCAAATGATCAAATCAGCTAAAGACGGTTTAATCGCGGGTACACCTGCTGGCAAAAGCGTGCCTAAGTTACTAGCAGTAACCGAATTAACTTCGATTTCTGATGAAGTATTGGCACATGAACAAAATTGCGCACTGTCAATGAAAGAGCAAGTTCTTTCGCTAGCAAAAACGGCTAAGCACTCTGGAGCAGATGGGGTTATTTGTTCACCACTTGAAGTAAAAGAATTACACGAAAAAGTTGGCGATGACTTTTTATATGTCACACCGGGAATTCGGCCTGCTGGCAATGCTAAAGACGATCAATCTCGCGTGGCCACACCAGCGCAAGCCAAAGAATGGGGCTCAAGCGCTATTGTTGTTGGACGGCCAATTACTTTAGCCAGTGACCCAGAAGCTGCATATGAAGCAATTAAAAAGGAGTTTAACTAAAATGCATAAGGATCAAATTATCAGTCAACTTATTCAAGAAAAAATTATCACTATCTCACCTGACAAACCATTCACTTACGCAAGTGGGATGCTTTCTCCAATTTACACCGACCTTAGGTTAACGGTTTCATATCCAGAATTACGCGATATGATTGCTGGTGATTTAGCTAATTTAATCGCCAAAGAATTCCCTGAGGCTACTATTATTGGTGGCGTCGCTACCGCCGGTATTCCCCATGCCGCATGGGTTGCAGATAAACTGCACTTACCAATGATCTATGTTCGTCCTAAGCCAAAGGATCATGGCAAAGGCCGCCAAATTGAAGGCCGTTTCAGCAAAGATGATAAGATCGTTTTAATCGATGATTTAATCACCACTGGTGGTTCCGTTTTAAATGCAGTTAAAGCAACTGAAAAAGATGGCGGCAACGTCATTGGCGTTTCTTCAATTTTCACCTACTACTTGCCAGATGCAAAAGAAAACTTTGCTAAAGCTAATGTTAAATATGCTCCGCTTCTTTCCTACCCTGAATTACTCAAAAAGGAAAATGAGTCAGGTCATATTTCTAGCTCGCAATATGATGTCTTGAAGACCTGGCACGAAGATCCATGGGCTTGGGGCAAACAATTCGAAAAATAATTAAGCCAAAATAAAGACCAGTTTCAGTTTGACAATGTCATTAGCTTAACTTAATGACATTGCCTATCACAGTATCATTCCTTTAATTTTAATTATTCCAGTTGGTCTATTTAATGCCCACTTACTCGGTGGTTCACATGTGTTAATTGATAATTTATTTAATTTGAATTGGAATGTCAAAGCCTTTGGATCATGGGACTTTCTTTTACTACCGATCTTATTCTTGATAATTCGGTTTGTCTTTTCAATGCTTTCATATGGTTCTTCCGTACCTGGTGGTATTTTCATGCCTATCCTAGTTCTTGGGGCATTATTGGGAATAATTTGCGCCAATATTATGATAAAATCGCAGATTATTTTGCCAACGTACTTCCCTCATATCCTAGTGATTTCCATGGCCGCATATTTTGGTGCAATAGAAAAAGCACCATTCACAGCAATTATGCTGCTGACTGAAATGATTGGAACTGTCCAGCAAGTATTGCCAATGATTATTGTTACTTTCGTTGCTTACTACATTCTGGACATTTTAGGTGGAAAACCAATTTACGAGGACTTACGCTTGCAAATGAATTATCATAAAAATATTGACAAATAATTATATTTGATGGTAAAGTATTGCCAGATTAATCAATTCAAGTAATAGGAGGACTCACGCCGATGCGTTTTTAATTTCTGATTTTCGTTAAGTAAAAAATAATGCATTCTATCAGTTTAAGGATGTACTTTTTGCTTGTGATCAGAAATTAGTCTGCGTGATTTTCTTTAATTTAAATTAAGAATAATTATAGATTAGCCAACTTGGACTAATCTATCAGGCACCATTTTCTCAGATCATAAGCACAGTTTGAGAGGACGGTGCTTTTTTATGTCTACAATTTCACTAAAAAACGTTTCATTTGCCTATGACGGTCAGGATAAAATTTTTGATAATTTAAACCTAAATCTCGATTCTAATTGGAAACTTGGCTTAATCGGTCGTAATGGTCGCGGCAAAACCACTTTTATGAAAATGCTGCTAAAACAGGTCGAATATCAAGGAACTATTCAAAGTGATTTAGAATTCAATTACTATCCTCAGGTAATTAATGATCCCGATAACCTTACTATTTATACTTTACAAGAACAGTTTAATTTTGAGGAATGGGAGTTAAAACGAGAATTAAATCTGCTTCATGCTAAAGAAAATATCATTTGGCAGCCCTTTTCAACACTTAGTGGCGGTGAACAAACAAAAATTTTACTGGCGCTTTGTTTTATTAATCAACATTCTTTTGCCCTACTAGATGAACCAACGAATCACCTCGATGAAGATACACGAAATCAAGTAGCACAATATCTGCATAATAAAAAACAGGGATTAATTGTAATCAGCCATGACCGAAATTTTGTAGATAAAGTTGTCGATCACACTCTAGCAATTGAAATGCAAAAAATTAGGCTGGAACAAGGAAACTATACTCGTTATGAAAAACAAAAGGAATTAGAGGATGAATCTAATATCGCTTATAATGCAAAGTTAGAAAAGCAAATTAAAAATCTCCATGCCAGTCAACAAAAGATGCAAACTTTTGCCCAGCGTTCCGAAAGCAACAAAAATGCGGGAGCCAAGATGAAAGGCGATATTCGACATAGAAGTACAGTTTACGATAAAGGATTCATGGGACACAAAGCCGCCAAAAAAATGAAACTTGCCAAAAATGTAGAAGCAAGATTAGATAAAAATATCGAAGAAAGAAAAGGTCTTTTAAAAAATATTGAAGCAGACAATGACCTAGCCATGAATTTTGTCCCCGACCATCATAAACATCTAATTACTGCTAAAGGAGTTAGCCTTGCTTATGACAAGCTTCCCCTTTTCCAACCTACTACCTTTGATTTAATGCGTGGTCACCAAATTGTGATTACTGGTAAAAACGGTATAGGAAAATCTAGTTTGTTTAAGGCAATTACTAATACTTTTGCTGGAACAATTACTGGCAAATTGCATTCAGCTGATAAGATTTCAATCTCCTATTTATCACAGATTGAACAATCTAATAACCTATCATTAAAAGATTTTGCCCAAAAGCACCACCTTAACTATGCCGATTTTCTCAATATCTTACACAAATTAGGTACTGAACGTGATATATTCACTAATTCAATTAATCAAATGTCTTCAGGCCAACAAAAAAAGGTCTACTTAGCCAAGTCCTTACTTGAACCAGCAAATTTGTATCTTTGGGATGAGCCTTTGAACTATTTAGATGTCTTTAACCAAGAACAAATTATTCAATTAATTAAAAAATATCATCCTACTATGCTAGTAATTGAACATGATCAGCGCTTTATTGATGAATTAGGTGCTCAAGTCATTCACCTAACATAGTAAATAAAAGAGCGAGTTAGTTTTAAAGTTAATACTAACTCGCTTTTTGTTGCTAAAATAACTTCATCATGTACTCGCTAACCGCCTTTTGTTGCATTTCTTCCCAGCTAGCAAACTTGGTCTCTTTTTTAACAAATTCATCGACTTGATCTATCGCCATCTGCTCAATTTGCGTAAAGTCTTTCACGCCCAATTCTCTGACAAAAAAGTCAATAGTAGCAAATCTAGTATACTTTTGCATCAATTGTGGTGTAAACAAGTCTTGATAAGAAACTGCCTGCTGGCTGCCCTTTTGCTCAGCTAGATGCTCCAAATTTTGTTTTAATTCTGCTTTTTCTTTAGTCATTTAACCAACCTCTTTCACTTTTCATATTATTATGACAAAACTTCGGTTAAAATTGCAAAAAACTTTCTTAATCTCCTTTATTATTCGTTATAATTAAAAACAGAATAACTTACAAAGCAGGGATTAAAATGACTAATCGGTATAAAAGTGTTTTTGACATTATTGGCCCCGTAATGGTGGGACCATCAAGTTCACATACGGCCGGAGCCGTCGCTATTGGACGCGCTGGTTACAAACTTTTTGGCGGTACCCCGAGTAAAGTTACCGTTCATTATTACGACTCTTTCGCCCAAACTCACCGTGGTCATGGAACAGACTATGCTATTGCGGCAGGTATTTTAGGCTTTGACTCAGACGATCTACGCGTACCAAAGGCACCTGAGATTGCACGCCAGCGCGGCGTAGATTTACGTTTTGTTGAAGAAGATGGTCCTAGCCCAATTGGTCACCCTAATACTGCTATTTTAAATATGTCTAATGATAAAAAGAAAGTGGAATTGGCTGGATGCTCTATCGGTGGTGGTGCAATTGAAATTCGCAAAATTGTCTTACATAATACCGAGATTCAACCTGCTGGTGCATTACCTATTATTATTTTAGTTGATCCACACAAAAACATTCGCATTGAACAAGAGCTTACCGCGCTCTTGCACGAAAAAGCACCCTTTAGTCGCAAACGAATTTTTCATACTAAAAACTATAATATTTATGAATATGATGTAGAAAATTATCTTCATCCTGATTTATTGCAAGAACTAAAGAAAAAATTTGAGAATATTATTTGTTTATAACATAGGGCAATATTATGTATAACCATATTAAGGAAATTGTTGCTGCAGCAGAAAAAACGCACAAACCTATTTCTGAATTAATTATTGAACAAGAATGTCAACTATCAGGCTTGCCACGAGAAAAAGTCTGGCAGCGCATGAAATATAACTTGCAAACTATGCGAGCTGCCGTTAAAAGAGGTGAATCTGGAAACGGTGTCTTTTCAAAAACTGGCTTAACTGGTGGCGAAGCAATTAAGCTGAAAAAATATCGCGAGAAAGGACACACACTTTCAGGCGATACAATGATGGCAGCAGTTGAAAATGCCATAGCCACTAACGAAGTCAATGCAGCGATGGGCGTTGTCTGCGCTACCCCGACGGCTGGTTCTTCCGGCACTTTACCTGGCGTTCTATTTTTATTAGAAAAAAGATTACAGCTCAGCGAAGAGCAAATGATTCGCTTTCTTTTTACTGCTGGCGGTTTTGGCATGGTGATTGCCAATAATGCCG
Organism: uncultured Lactobacillus sp.; assembly: GCA_930989465.1. Classification (GTDB taxonomy): domain Bacteria; phylum Bacillota; class Bacilli; order Lactobacillales; family Lactobacillaceae; genus Lactobacillus. Next base: position 7,425 of record CAKNLX010000037.1, read on the forward strand.
AAATTGCGGGGGCAACTGGCGGCTGTCAAGCAGAAGTCGGTAGTGCCTCAGCCATGGGTGCTGCCGCGGCAGTTGAAGTAGCTGGTGGCAGTGCTGAACAAAGTGCCCAAGCTTTATCGATTGCGATGTCTAACTTGCTTGGGTTAGTCTGTGATCCGATTGCCGGTTTGGTTGAAGTTCCCTGCGTCAAAAGAAATGGTATTGGCGCTGGTAATGCACTTATCGCAGCTGATATGGCGCTAGCGGGATGTACAAGTGTAATCCCAGCTGATGAATGTATTGAAGCAATGAAGAAAGTTGGTCATCAAATGCCGGCATCTCTGCGTGAAACTGGAATCGGCGGTTTAGCTGGTACACCAACAGGTCAAGCAATTAAAGCAAAAATTTTTGGCAAAGATGCGTAGGTAACACAATGCGTGATAGCAAAACAATTAAAAACGATATTATTGAACATTTAGCTCAAGTTATTGACCCAGAATTAAACGTCGATGTGGTCAACTTGGGGCTGATTTATGAAATTGACCTCGATCAAGATGGGATCTGTCTCATCAATATGACATTAACTACACCTGCCTGTCCTTTGACTGATTATTTGATCAAGCAGATTACAACAGCCGTTAAAAAAGTCCCTGAAGTTAAAAATGTTGATGTAGAATTTGTCTGGTATCCTGTTTGGACCCCTGAACGGATGAGTGATGTGGCTAAAAAATACTTCAAAATACAATAAAAAAGTCTAGGCTAAAATTTTGCCTAGGCTCTTTATTACTTTCCAAATTATTTATTCAAATAGGCCACAAACAATTCAGTATAGATCTTAACAAAGTTCAAATACATCTTTTCATCAACATATTCGTTAACTTGGTGCGGCGTGTCATTACCAGGACCAAACATGGCAAACGGATAGCTAGGTCCTTTGTCGGCAATCAAATTCGAAGCATCAGTTACTGGTTTAATAGCAACTGTTGGAATCGGCTTTTCCGCATATTTTGCCCCAATTTTTTGAGCTAATTTAACAAATTCAGACTTACCGTTAGTTTTAATTGAAGGCTCCGACATATAGATGTCCATTTTGATCTTAGCTCCTTGCGCATTTTCAGTTTTAACTAATTCAGTTAGTTTCTTTTCAACCAAACTATTATTGAACTCAGGAATAGTCCGCACATTAATTTGCGCGGTAGCTTCCCCAGGAATCATGTTGATCTGTTCCCCACCATTGAAGACAGTAGTATTGAAGGTCAAATTGCCTAAGTCTGGATTGTTTTTATCTGTTTCTCTAAAAGCCTTATTGGCCTTAACTAATAAATCCATTAATGGATCGATCGCATTATAACCCTTTTCATGCATTGAGCTATGAGCTTCCTTGCCTTGGGAAGTTAACTTAATATCCATCGAACCCTTATGAGCAATGGCAATACTGTAGCCAGAAGGTTCACCAACCAAAAGTAGCTAACAGCCTGATACTACCATGCTTAATTAAATCGTGTTCATGAATATTAATCATGGCAATAACCAAGGCAGCTAAACCAGACTTCATATCAGTCGCTCCGTGGCCGTACAATTTACCATCCTTATTGGTTAATTTAAAGGGATCAGTATGCCATTGATCTAATTCACCTGGTGAAACAACATCCATGTGACCACAAATTGCTAAAATGGGATGGCCTGTTCCGATTTCAGCAAATAAATCTGCGCGAGTTGTGGAATATTCCAACAAACGTGAACTAATTCCATGTTCTGCTATATAAAATGTAGAAAAGCATGGAAGAATGGTATTTTCCATACTTCAA
>CAKNLX010000038.1 GCA_930989465.1 uncultured Lactobacillus sp.
AAAATCTGGTGTCCATTACGGACGTATCGGTTCGACCCCGATCACCGCTATTATTATGAAGCGATCCAATTATTGGATCGCTTTTTTTATTTTAAAATGTTAGCATTTTATTATATAAATTGCACATGAATACAGGAATCTTTATAATGCTACATATGGAGGTACTCAAATGAATATTGGTCTTTATACCGATACATATTTTCCCCAGATAAGTGGCGTAGCTACTTCAATTAAAACGTTAAAAGAAGCGTTGGAAAAGCAGGGACATAATGTATTTATTTTTACTACTACTGATCCGAACGTGAAAAAAGGAACTGTAGAACCGAATGTATTTCGTTTTAGCAGTATTCCTTTTGTCTCATTTACCGATCGGCGAATAGCATTTAGAGGACTATTTGAAGCAACCAAAGTAGCTAAAGAAGTCAATCTTGATATAGTTCATACTCAAACTGAATTTGCATTAGGTACTATTGGCAAATATGTAGCTCATCAATTAGATATTCCTGCTATCCACACTTACCATACGATGTATGAAGATTACTTGCACTATATTTTAAATGGGCATTTGCTTCGTCCATATCATGTTAGACAATTTGTTAAAAGCTATTTGAAAAATATGGATGGATGTATTGCTCCTAGTGGCCGAGTTGAAGAATTATTACGGCGCTATGGCGTTCAAATACCAATTAGGGTGATTCCTACTGGAGTAGATTTGCAGGGCATGAACAACGATATTCAACGTGATGTGCGGCAAGAACTTGGAATTGATCAAGATGCGCCTGTAATTTTAACCTTAAGTAGAATTGCAGCCGAAAAAAAGATTAATCATATTTTGAACGTAATGCCTGAAATTATTGATGAATTTCCTAATGTGAAATTTGTTATCGCAGGTGATGGCCCTGATGTTGATGTGTTAAAGGATCAGGTAGAGCGATTAACACTAGAGAATTACGTTATTTTTGTCGGTAATGTAGAGCATGGCGATGTTGGTAATTATTATCGAATGGCTGATCTTTTTGTTTCAGCTAGTGATACAGAAACACAGGGGTTGACTTATATTGAGGCTCTAGCTGCAGGTACGCCATGTGTGGTTTATGACACAGACTATACCGAAAACATTTTTGATCAAGATATTTTTGGGCAGACATTTACTACACAACAAGAAATGTTAGAAGAGATTATTACTTTGCTTAAGCAAGGGACGAAAAGAATCCCGCAGGAACTTTTGCAAAATAAATTACAGAAGATTTCAGCTGATCAATTTGCTAAAAATGTGTCTGATTTTTATCAGTATGCAATTGATCACTATCAACCTAAGCATGATGAGGAGACTAAAAAGAGGAACTAAATGATTAGAATTAATATGTTCTCGCAAGCTGATTCTGTTAAAGGACAGGGTGTAGGTTCAGCTTATAATGAATTGATTAAACTTCTGAGGACGCACTTAGTAGACGAATTTTATGTAACGATTAACAAATATGGCAATAGCGATTTAACGCATTATCACACGATTAATCCAACCTATTACGCAAATAGTTTTTCACCAGCACGTGGCAGGAAGATTGGCTATGTTCACTTTTTACCAGATACATTAGAAGGCTCAATTAAGTTGCCAGGCGTAGCTAAAAAAGTTTTTTATCAATATGTAATTGATTTTTATAAACGCATGGATCAAATTGTTGTAGTTAATCCAATCTTTATTGATAAGTTGGTTAACTATGGAATTGATCGGAACAAGGTTAGATATATTCCTAATTTTGTTTCAAAAACAGAATTTTATGAAGAATCATTGGCCAGCAAAAACGCATTTCGTCATGAATTAGGAATTCCACTTGATAAATTTGTTGTTTTTGGTGATGGTCAAGTACAGGAACGCAAGGGGATCGATGACTTTGTTAAGATGGCACAAGCTAATCCTGATATTCAATTTATCTGGGCAGGCGGTTTTTCGTTTGGCAAAATCACTGATGGCTATGATCATTACAAAGAAATGGTTGACAATCCACCTAAGAATATGACGTTTGCGGGAATTGTAGAGCGAGAGAAGTTAGTTAAGTATTTAAATATTGCAGACTTATTTGTTCTTCCATCATATGATGAATTGTTCCCAATGTCAGTTTTGGAAGCATTCAGTTGTGGAACACCAGTATTATTGCGTGACCTTGATCTTTATAAGGCAATTATCGATGGCTATTATCTAAGCGGGAAAGATTTTGGCGAAATGAATCAAGTATTGCAAAAAGTAGTTGCCAATCCACAAACTTTGCAGAAATACAGCGAATTATCGCGTAAGGCAAGTCAACAGTATTCAGAAGATCATTTAGCTAAAATTTGGGACGAATTTTATCATGAGCAATATGAATTAGGAAAAGAGCTAGGTCAAATACATTAATGAATAAAAAACATTTGTGGGGCATTCTGGTTGTTTTAGCAATCAGTGCCTTTGTGCTATATGCAGATTTAAAAGCTACACCGATATCGGAAATATTACGGGCAGCTCATGGCCTGAATATTTTTGCATTAATCATGGTTTTTGCTTTAATGCTTTCGTCCTATGTATGTGAAGCCGGTATCTTAGCTACTTTAGCTCATCGAAAGAAAGAGCCTAAAAGGTCAGCTTGGTCGTTTTTGCGAATTCCAATTATTCAAGCTCTATTTAATGCAATTACACCAATGTCCACGGGTGGACAACCATCACAGCTAGCCGCAATGATTCAAATGGGCATGGAAGGTGGCCGTTCCACCTCAATTTTGCTGATGAAATTTATTATTTATCAGATCGTTGTTTTGTTTGCCTATGTATTTACAATTATTTTTGGCTTTCACATGGTAATGACTAAGTTCGCTGGTTTAGCAATTTTTATTGCAATTGGCTTTTTGATTCATGTTAGTTCAATTATCTTTTTGCTGGCAATTATGTTTGCTTATCGTTTTACTAAAAAGGCAACTAATTGGTTAATGGACTTGTTGGCAAAAATGATGAAAAAGGAACGAGTTGAGAAGTGGCGTAAGGCTACTTTAGAAAAGATTGATACTTTTTATGCAGAGAGTCAGAAACTAAAAAAAGAAAAGAAGAAATTATTTGTTGCCTCGCTTTTAACAGTATTGCAGCTACTTTTCTTTTACTCCATTCCATTTATGGTATTAACAGCGCTAAATGTACCTTGTTCTTGGTATCAAGTTACGCAAATGAATATAATGATTATCATGTTTATGGCGATCATTCCTATTCCAGGTGCGTCAGGAGGGGCAGAATATAGTTTCCAAACGTTATTCTCCACCTTCATTTCTTCACATGGTGCGTTAATTTTGGCTATGTTTATTTGGCGCTTTTCAACATATTTTTTCGGTATGCTTCTCGGCATCTTAGGCTGGATTTTTAAGCCGAAAAAGATAAAAAGCACAAAAAATGATTAATTTTTATTAAAACAACGGTGTCTTACTAAATTTCGTAGTAAGATAAATTACCGTAATGAGAGGAGCAGAAGCGCGTGGAACACACTAAATCTTTTTTTAGGTGGCTGACACAGACTAAGTTAGGCTTTTTTACGATTGTTTTAGTCTTGTTTTGGCTTAAAACTTATTTTATCTATTTAACTAAGTTTAATTTAGGAGCAGTTGGTCCAATGCAGCAATTTTTATTGCTGATTAATCCGATTCCTTCAGGGATGCTTTTGCTGGGAATTGGGCTATTTTTTAAAGGACGTAAATCCTATTGGATTATTTTAGTTATCGATTTTTTGCTAACACTGTGGTTATTTGCCAATATTTTATATTATCGTGAATTTTCAAACTTTTTGTCATTTTCAATTATTAAGACATCAGGCTCGACTTCCGATAATTTGGGTAAAAGTATTGCAGGAATTACACTAGCTAGCGATTTTTTAGCTTTTGCTGATATTGCTGTAATTATCGTGTTATTGGCGACCAAAGTAATTAAGATGGATGTTCGTCCACTGAAGCTAAAAGTTAATTTGTTAATTGAGGCTTTGGCTGTCAGCTTAATGGGACTGAATTTATTGATGGCCCAAAATGATCGTTCTGGACTTTTGACGAGAACTTTTGATAATAATTACATCGTCAAATATCTGGGAATCAATGAATACGCTATTTATGATGGCTATAAGACAGCACAAACTAGTGCACAGATGGCCAAAGCTAATGTTTCTGATTTGAAGTCTGTTAGAAACTATTTAAAAGAAAATTACGTTAAACCTAATCCCGCTTACACCGGCGTGGCTAAAGGAAAAAATGTGTTAATCATCCATTTGGAAAGTTTTCAACAATTTCTGATTGGCTACAAATGGAAAGGTAAAGAGGTAACGCCAAATCTGAATAAGATTTATCATCAAAAAGACACCATTAGTTTTGATAATTTCTTTAATCAAGTAGGACAAGGCAAGACTTCTGATGCCGAAATGATGCTTGAAAATTCTTTATACGGACTACAATCAGGTAGTGCAATGTCTACGTATGGTACTTCTAATACTTTTGAAAGTGCTCCAGCCATTTTGCATCAACAAGCTGGTTATACTACTGCTGTAATGCATGGTGGTGCTGGCTCCTTCTGGAATAGAAATAATGCTTATAAGTCATTTGGCTACCAATACTTTATGCCACTGTCTTTCTATCAGAACAAACCAAGCTACTATATCGGATATGGCTTAAAAGATAAAATTTTCTTTGATCAGTCAATCAAGTACATTGAGCGTTTACCACAACCATTTTATTTAAAGATGATTACTGTAACGAACCACTATCCGTATAATATCGATAAAAAGAATCAGACGATTGATAAAACGAATACTGGGGATGAAACAGTTGATGGTTATGTGCAGACCGCGCATTATTTAGACCAAGCAATTGGTGAATTTATGCGTTGGATGAAGAAGACGGGCCTAGATAAGAAGACACTAGTAGTATTTTATGGTGATCACTATGGGATTTCAGGTAATCACCATAAGGCTAGTGCAGAATTGCTTAAGAAAGATTCGTTTAATGACTTTGATAATTTGCAGTTCCAGCGAGTTCCTTTGATGTTCCATATGAAAGGACTAAAGGGTGGCATTAATCACACCTACGGCGGTGAAATCGATGTTTTACCAACCTTACTGAACTTGCTGGGGATCAAAGACAAAGATACGATCCAATTTGGCTATGACTTGCTAAGCAAAAATGCACCGCAAATTGTAGCACAAAGAAATGGTGATTTTATCACTCCGGAATATTCTAAGGTGGGTAGCGATTATTATGACACCAAGACGGGCGAAAGGATCAAACCTAATAAGAAATTAAAAGAAAAATTAACTGCAATTTCTAACACCGTAACTACACAGCTGTCTTTGTCAGATCGTGTAATTAATGGCAATCTGCTCCGATTCTATAAACCAAAATGGTTTACTAGAGTCAAGCCGAAGGATTACGACTATAACAAGGCGCCATCTTTAAAACGTTTGTTTGATGATCCAAGCAAAACTTCACTGTGGTATCAAAATCATCGTAAAACGACGCAAAAAGATTTCAAGACAGATGCGCCTGAACTAAAAAAATAACTGCAAAAACTAGTAATTTGTGATAAACTTGGTAAGTAAATCGTATGTGTGTATTGGAGGCAGCGCATTGTATAATTTAGTTATGACGCTACTAATCATTGTTTCAATCTTAATTGTCATTGCAACAATGATGCAGCCACAAAAACAACAAGATGCATTGAACGCCTTATCTGGCGGTGCCGTTTTTAGTGGGCAAACCAAAAAACGTGGTTTTGAAGCATTTATGGAAAAGGTAACCTCAGTTTTATTGGTACTCTTTTTCGTCTTTGCTATTATCTTAGCTTATATGTCTTCAAAATAAATTTTGTACCTCCCGATCAAAATATGATGGGGAGGCTTTTTTTATTAAATTTAAAGATCGGAGAATAACTGCATGGCACAAAACGAAAAAATTTTGGCCGGCGTTTTAGAAATTTTTCGCCATAATCCACAAAAACAATTTCGTGTAGATCAAATTGAACGTGAAGCACGTCGTGATAGATTAGGTAATTTTACTGAATTAATTAAGGCTCTTTCTTTTTTAGAGCACGATAAAAAGATTATTACAGATGGCAAAGGACAATACCAATTAGCTCAAGAAAATACTGAAGTTGAAGGTGAATTCAGAGCTAATGATAAAGGCTTTGGCTTTGTTAGATTAGATGATGAAAATGCGGACGACGTCTTTGTTGCCGCAGATTATACCAAGTATGCCGTTAATGGTGACCGAGTAAAAGTAAAGATCACTGCTGGTGGTAATCCTTGGAATGGTAAAGGACCAGAAGGTCAAGTTGAAGAGATCCTTGAACATGGTTTGGAAACGTTAGTTGGTGAATTTCATCCGCTAACTGATGAACAAAGAAAAATCAGTCATTTTATCGGCTATGCTTTGAGTAACGATAAAAAGTTGCATAAATACCGAGTTTATTTGTCTGAAAATGGCTTGATCCCTCAAATGGGCGATATGGTTAAGGTCTCAATTAAGGATTATCCAGATGAGGAAAATCCTGAGTCAATGACTGGTGCAGTAGTCAACATTATTGGTAATAAAAATGACCCTGGTGTTGACATTATGTCAATTGTGGCAGCACATGATGTAAGAACTGAATGGCCTGAAGATGCAATGGCGCAAGCTAATGCTATTCCTGATCATGTTACTGAAGAGGAAAAAAAGGGTAGAGTAGATATTACTGACCAACCTGCAGTCACTATCGATGGGGATGATTCTAAGGACTTTGACGATGCTGTAGTTTTATGGAAAAAACCTAACGGCAATTATCACCTTGGTGTTCACATTGCGGACGTTTCTCACTATGTGACAGAAAATACGCCGTTGAACGAAGAGGCATTTGCTCGTGGCAACAGTACTTACTTAGTTGATCGGGTAATTCCAATGCTGCCATTTAGACTTTCCAATGGAATTTGTTCCTTAAATGAAGGCGTAGACCGGCTTGTTTTGTCATGTGACATGGAAATTACGCCAGAAGGTAAAAGAGTAGGTTATAAAATTTATCCTTCTGTCATGCGCTCACATGGTCGAATGACCTACAACAAGGTTAACAAAACTCTTAAGGGCGAAATGAATGGTTTGGAGGATAAGTATGTTAAACTCCGACCAATGCTTGAAGAAATGGCAGATTTGCATGCTGCTTTGTATAAACAACGTCATCAACGTGGTGCTATTGACTTTGAAGAACCAGAAGCAAAAATTATTGTTGATGATCAAGGCAAGCCAACAGATATTGTTTTGCATGAACGTGGTACTGCCGAAAAGATGATCGAATCATTTATGTTAATGGCTAATGAAACCGTGGCCGAAGATTTCTTCAAAAAGCATGTTCCATTCTTGTACCGTGTTCACGAAACACCAGATGCCGAAAGAATCAAGACTTTCTTTGAATTTTGTAGCGCATTTGGCTTGAATATTCATGCGGATCCAAATAATGTTAAGCCAATTGATTTACAAAAAGTAGTTTCTAAAACTACAGATACTCCAGAGGAAGCTGTAGTACAAATGATGATGCTACGTAGCTTAAAGCAAGCGCATTATTCAGAAGAAGCACTGGGACACTTTGGCTTAGCTGCAGAATACTATACTCACTTTACTTCACCAATTAGACGTTATTCTGACTTGATGGTGCACCGGATGATCCATGCATATCAAGACCAGGGGACTAATGAAGAAGTGCAAAAGCATTTTGCTAGTTACTTGCCAGATGTTGCAGAACAAACTTCAACGCAAGAAAGACGTTCAATTGATACTGAACGTGAAGTAAATGACTTGAAGATGACAGAATATATGGCCGATCAAGTGGGGCAACACTTTGACGCGGTAGTATCTTCGGTAACTAGTTTTGGGATGTTTATTCAATTACCAAATACGATTGAGGGATTAATCCATATTTCGAATTTGACTGATGATTTTTACAGTTTTAATGAAAAATCATTGACGCTAACTGGTCGAGGTACTCATAAGCAATATAAGGTAGGGATGCCAATTAAGGTAACCTTGATTAATGCTAACGTTGAACAACATCAGTTAGACTTTGAAATATATGATCCTAATGCGCCTAAGCATGAGCATAACGATCGCGGAATGAATAATCGTCGTCGTGGAAACCGTGGCTTTCGCAATAATCACGGACGCCGTGGTGGTCAGTTTAATAATCACAGCGATCATGGCCGTGGCCGAGGTAATGGAAACCGTGGAGGTCGGAGAAATTTTAAACATTAGGGATTGATCTTAATGAAAAAAGAAAAAGAAGATAATTTAATTGCACAAAATAAAAAAGCACGACACGACTATTTTATTAAGGAAACATTGGAAGCAGGAATTGCTTTAACTGGAACCGAAATTAAGTCTGTACGAGCTAGAAGAATCAACTTGCGGGATGGTTATGTGCAGATCGTCAACGGACAAGCCTGGCTAGAAAATGTTCATATTAGTGAATATAAGCAAGGCAATCGGTACAATCATGAACCACTACGTAGTCGGCGCCTTCTTTTGCATAAAAAAGAAATTGCACGTTTGGCCAAAGCACAATCAGAGCGTGGTATTGCAATTATTCCACTTAAAGTGTATTTAAAACATGGCTTTGCCAAGGTATTGATTGGTGTTGGCCAAGGTAAAAAGGAATATGACAAACGGCAAACAATTAAAGAAAGAGACCAGAAGCGCGATATTCGACGCAAGTATGGTGTCTAAAATGAGTCTGAGAAGAATCTCAGACTTTTTTTGTTGAAAAATTTAAAAAAAGTTTTTTTAATTTTCACAAAGTAATGTTCGAACAATTTGAAGAATGCAGAGAAAATTAAGCTAAATGTTTTTTAAATTATTATAGATACGAATAATAGTATTAAGATACGTTTGATATTGAAATATTCATATTAAAAATCCGAACGAAGAGCAAAACTTGCCAAAGCGGAGAAAATAAGGTAAATTAATAAAGTC
>CAKNLX010000039.1 GCA_930989465.1 uncultured Lactobacillus sp.
GACTCAAAAGGCTTTGGTAATTAGACGACCTCTATCGGCAATAGTCAAAAGATTATTGCTGGTAAGTCAAATCCGTATCTAAGCAAGTTGGTGTTCTGGTTAGCGCAAGCTAACGATCCACTAAGCCCTAGACTTCAGTCTAGGGTAGTTGACGTAACAAAGAGCAGGCATTCTATTAATGAGTGCCTGCTTTTGCTTGTTATAATTAAAAATATAAGTGAATTTTGATGAGGTAAAAAAATGAAATTAAAGCAAAAGATTGTATTAACTTCTGTAGCCACTTTACTAGCAGTTTCACCTACTGTCGGAATGATTCAACCGTCACAAACGGTTTTAGCAGCCACTAACAAACGGCAAATTAGTCAAAAAGATAAATTGAAGCTCAATCATAATGCCTATATTTATAATAAAAAAGGTAAGCATACTAAGAAGCTTTTGCGTAAAGGTACATTAGTTAAGTATCAAGGCAAGATTAGTCAAAATGATTTTGCGGATAACTTGTACTTTTATCAAAATTATTCAAATGCACACAGATATCAATTAACCATAACCAAGATTAAGGGTGCTGATTATTTTAAGATCGGTAAAAACCAATATATTAAAGCCGCCAATGTTGATGCTATCGATGGTAATAAGCTTTTATTTAATCAAACTACGGTAACAGTTAAAACGAAGGCGCCACAAATTTTTATGGCCAGCAAGAATAGAGCTTTGACTACCGGAAAATACTATAAAAAAGGTCAAAAGCTAGTTGTCGATCAATTAGGTGGCATGGACGTGTTAGCCAATAGTTTTCCTAATGCTTATCATATTAAAGGCACGGATTATTATATCTGGGCTAGCGATGTCACTGCCCGTCAAAACATGGACTCTATCAACTATGATGTTCGTAATACAACCGTTGTTGAGGTCAAAAGAGATAATAGTAAAGCGCCATTATATGCATTTAACGGAGAAGTAATTACGCCTAAAGGTTTTGCTTGGACGAGTTTAGCACCAATAAAGGTTAATGGGGCCATCTATTTGTGGAACGAGCAGGAAAACAAAGCTGAGCTTTATTACCATTTAACCAATCATTATCAAAAAATGGCTAATTTGAAGACATCTCCTAGTTTCCCTGAGGTAGTTAAAATTAATACGGTAAAGATAGGGGATGCTTTTATTAAGGCTAGCGATGTAAAATATGTTGACGGTAAATTTTTAAAGCCGATTAATAGTGCTAGTCAGGCTGAAGATAATGCAAAAATTGCTATGTCTGAAAGCGAAGAATTAGATTTAAAGGATTTAATTAATAAGCAAATAGCAGTACAAGGTAGTATTAAGTACAAATTATCTAGTTTTTACAAACGGTATAACTATGATCAAGCGATTGATGATGCAAAATCTGTATTAAATAGGGATAGTGTGTCAGCTGCGCAAGCTCAATATTTGATTTGGAATATTAAGACAGCTAAAGATGAATTAGATGGTGCCAAAGTCAAAGTAGGAAATCTTAATAAATTGACGCAGAATGAAAGACTGGCTATTGAATTACTAGTTTCAAATGTTTACTCTAAGGAAACTGATACTGAATCACTTTATGGCCAGATGACTATGAGTGAAGCAGATGAATCCGTGTTTGAATTAAGCATTGAAAACGAAAGAGATCATAATAAGGTTATTTCTACGAAGATGATGAAGACTAGCGATTTTGTGGAAGAAAGATAATATCTGTTGACACAAAAATGGGGATGCATGATGCATTTCCATTTTTTATTTTGCTTTTGTTTCATTGAAACACGAACAATTATCATATAAAACAATATAATTTTTAGCATTTTATCTATTTTTAAGACGAAAACACTGTAATCCGTCAAAAATATATGCTAAAATCTGATCATTAGATGAACAAGAGGGGAAATATTTATAATGAACAACGATATTGAAAAAGTATTATTTACTCAGGAACAACTTAATAAACGGATGGATGAAATGGCTGAACGTTTAAATAAAAAATATGCTGGTCAAGAGCCAATTGTTATTCCTGTTTTAAATGGAGCAATGCTTTTTGCTAGTGATATGATCAAAAGATTAACATTCAAATTAACGGTTGATCCTATCAAGGCCTCAAGTTATGCGGGAACTTCTTCAACTGGTAATGTCAAAATTGTTCAAGATATTAAATCTGATGTTACTAATCATCCTGTGATTTTTATGGAAGATATTATTGATACTGGTCGCACTTTGAAGACACTTACTGAAGTAATGAAAAAGCGCGGCGCTAAGAGTGTAGAAGTGGTTTCAATGCTTGATAAGCCAGAGACACGTGTGGTAGATTTCAAAGCTGATGACTATGCCTTTAAAGCACCTAATGCATTTTTAGTAGGATATGGACTTGACTATAACGGTTGGTACCGTAATCTTCCTTATGTGGGGGTCTTAAAGCAAGCAGTTTATGCATAATTTTTAAAAAAGTGTAAAAAAGTAACCTCTATTTTAAAAATAGTTGATTTTAACAGTACTTTATATTACAATAGTTAATTTTACTTATATGAAAATTAAGAAAGGACTATAATACATATTGTAAAGGTACGTTTTATCAACTAAAGAGGTTAGTAAAATGAATAAAGATATTCAAAAATTCAAAAAAGGAATCGAGTACCCAGAGCAGCAAAATGGTATTCCACAAGCTTTCTTCCATAATCCAAAATATAAAAAGCTGAGTACCGATGCTCGTTATTTATATATGATTTTTACACTGAAGATGACTCAGTCACAAATAATGGCTGGGTAGATTCCGACGGAAACATGTATATTATTTATCCTGATCAAGATCTGATGGATGAAATGAATTGTAATTCTTTTACAGTAAATTGATTGAAAAATGAAGTGATCAAGCATAATTTACTGTTAGAGGAAAATATGCCTTCTGGACATAGTGATCGACTATATCCGCGTAGAGTAAGCGAAATTTATAAATAAAAAATTAAGCACATTATTACCATGATAGTGTGTTTTTTCTTACAGATTGAATGCTGTCATCTCTTATTTTTGTATGGTACAATATGAATATATGTTCTAATGAAGAGGTGACTAAAATGCTGACGCGCTCGCATCGTTTATGCAGCATCGCGCTTGTTGAGCTGGGATTAATTGCTAGCAACACATTTATCGCAGATCCAGCATCTAATTTAATAATTTTATTGGCTACTGGTGTGGGTGCGTCTTTACCTGATATTGATGAATATAACAGCACGACTAGTCGTAAATCTCCAATCAATTTTAGTTTGTTTCTACGCCATCGTGGTGTGACTCATTCATGTTTAGGCTGGTTAGTTTTCTCCATTGGTTTGTATTTCTTAATGAATCATTTTATTCCCATTGAATTTCGATCTTGGCAGTTGCCAAATTGGTGGGGCAGTATTTGGCTAGGCTTGATTTTAGGCTATTTTTTGCATTTAGTTGAAGATAGTTTTAGTAAGCAGGGAGTAGATTGGTGGGCTCCATTTGTTAAAAAGAGAAGACATCATTCAATCTTTCGTTATAAAGTAGGAGGTTTTTTTGAAAAATTTATTACTTTAATTGCTTTTTTAGGAATTATAATGATGTCTTGCTATTGGTTATGGCTGATGGCCGCACCTGAAATCTAAGTAAAACGCATACGTTTATTTAGTAAATTTCTTTACTATTTATGGTAAAGCACGCTACTTAATGTTATACTAACGTTGTTGGAAATGTTTTAAGAAAAGAGATATATTAAAATGAATCAAATTGCTTTTAACCAACAATTATCAGATAAATTAAATGAAGTACTTAACCCAACCTTGTATTCAACTCCAGGTAAGGGTGAAATTACTGTAGTTGCTAACGAAAAAAATGACTTGCGTGAATACCGCATCATTACTGAAAACAACAAGGTTGTTAAAGTTGAAGATGCATATGATGCTAAGCATGATGCAGATTATGATAAGATGATGGACTTTCTTAAGGACTATCGTTAATTTAAAAAATTAAATATAAATAAAGAAGAGGCCAGGATCATTGAGATCTTGACCTCTTTTGTCTTATTTTCGAAAATACTTCTAATATTTTTTAAAAATCAATTAAGAGTAATATACATGCAAAAAAGTTATACTGTAAAATAATCAATTAATATTTCACATAGATAGTCACTTTCCCTATGATAGAAGTAAGTTAAGTTTTAGTTAATGGAAAGTGACTTAAAATGAAATATAATCAATTAGGTAATTCAGATTTAAAAGTTTCTCAATTTGCACTTGGCTGTATGGGATTTGGTAAGGGAAGCGGTAAGAGCGTAAATGATCGTTCATGGACCGTGGGACAAGAACAAGCTGATCAAGTGATTGCTCATGCTTTGGATTTAGAAGTGAATTTCTTTGATACGGCTCCGGCATATCAAGCGGGTGCTAGCGAAAGAATTTTAGGTACAGCTTTAAATAAACTAGCTGACAGGGATCAAGTTGTTGTTGCCACCAAGTTTGCAACAAGACTACCTGAAGAAATGAAGAAGGGGATCTCAGGTAAAGAACATGTAGTCAATTCACTAGACCAAAGTCTAGAAAACTTACAAATGGATTACGTAGATCTTTATATTTACCACATTTGGGATTGGCTAACTCCAATGGAGGAAATTGCTGAAGGGCTAAACGAAGTAGTGAAGCAAGGCAAAGCACGTTACATCGGAATCTCAAATGCATATGCATGGCAAATTGCACAGATGAATGCATATATGAAAGAACATGATTATCCACAATTTGTTTCAATTCAAGATCACTATAACTTGATCTATCGTGAAGATGAACGAGAATTATTTACTTTTGCTCATGAAAACAATTTAGGATTAACACCATATAGTCCCTTAGCTAGTGGACGATTAGCTCATCCCTTCGGTACTGAGACTGCACGAAGAAAACAAGATACTTTTTCTGCTAAGGAAAAATATGGTAAGACTGTTGAAATCGATCGACCAATTATTGATCGAGTTGAAGAATTAGCTAAAAAACATGATGTCCCTATGACTGCTATATCACTAGCTTGGCTAAAGACAAAAGTGACAGCACCAATTGTTGGTGCAACTAAGGCCCATCATCTAGATGCAATGGAAAAAGCATTGCAATTAGATTTAACCTCTGATGAAGTGACATATCTGGAAGAACCGTACAAGCCTCATGATTTAGAAGGCGTAATGGCGGATAATCGAGATCGAAAACATAATTGGACAGATTATTTAACGCATTAATTAAAACAAAAGGTAAAGAATATCAATTTGAATATTCTTTGCCTTTTAATTTTGTCGTTCTTATCATTCTGCATTAAAAACATATTTGTCCATGCGTTTAAATGCATCTTCGATGCGAGAAGTTGGTGAAGCTAAGTTTAATCTAATTGAAGTTGGACCTTGAAATAGTCCACCATCTTGCCAGCCGATGCCGTAATCCCAACCACGTTCAAGTAACTCAGTTTGCGTTTTATCATGTTCTTTAAGCCAATCCGTGCAATCGAGGAACATCATGTAAGTTCCTTCAGTCTTAAAGGTTGAAACTCCATCGAAATGCTTAGTTACATAATCGTAGGCTAGATTTACATTTTGAGAAAGAACTGGTAAAAGTTGATTAAGCCAATTATTTCCTTCGTCGCTGTAAGCACCAATTAAAGCATGTTCTGAAAAGACATTCATACTATTGTAAACAGTCTTTTTACCCACGCTTTGGATTCGTTCACGGATAGGCTTATTGTAAATAACGCTGTAACTGCCAATTAAACCTGCAAGGTTAAAAGTCTTAGATGGAGCGTAGAAAGCAGCAGTGTGCTCTTTGGCCCATTCGCTAACTAATTGGGTAGGAGTGTAATGATGATCATTAATCATTAGGTCAGACCAGATTTCGTCAGAAATTACCCAGACATTGTTTCTCTCGTAAACTTCCATTGCCTTAGTGATTTCTTCTTTAGTCCAGACACGACCAGTTGGATTATGAGGATTACAGAAAATCGCAACATGAATTTGATTTTCCTTAATCTTTTTATCCATATCCTCATAGTCCATTCGCCAAGTACCATTTTCATCTTTAATTAAAGGTGAGTGAACGATTTGATAACCGTTGCTTAATACAGCGTTAGTAAAGCCCATATAAGTTGGTGAATGAAGTAAAACTTTATCACCTGGTGCTGCAAAGACTTTTAAGGCAGAAACGACGCCGCCAAGTACACCGTTTTCGTAGCCAATATCTTCTTTAGTTAAACCTGGTACGCCCTTGCGTTTTTGGTGCCAATCAATGATTGCCTGGTAGTAGGCGTCGCTTGGTTGGAAATAACCAAAGAGGGGATGCTGGGCACGTTTAATAATTGCTTCTTGAATTGATTTAGCCGTAGGGAAGTTCATATCGGCCACCCACATCGGGATTGTATCAAAGCCTTCTTTTGGTTTTGATGGTGCAAAACCAGGTAATTTTCCTACTGCATCAACGGCCATCGCGTCTTTGCCATGACGATCAATCAATTCTGTAAAATCGTATTTCATCTAATACCTCCATAAAAGTGTGTTGATCTTATTGTAATAGATGAACTAGCAAAATTGTTAATATTTGTTTGATTATGAAAGGAGCTCAAAATGAAATTAAACAGAAAATTTACAATCAGTGTTACTGCAGCGCTTTTAGCTGTTGCGCCAGTAACGGGCGTAGTTAGTCTTCCTAAAACTAATATAGTTTACGCTGCAAGACAGTCTGTTAGTGGCAAAATCAAGGTAACTCAAACTTACGCTAGTTATTTTGCTAACGGCAAGAGACACCCGGTTAAAAAGGGGAAAGTTTTAAAGTATTATGGTACACCTAAGTACAAACCGTTTGATCCAGGCAGCTATTATTTTGGTGAACTGCAATACAATTTAGGTAATAGTGGCTTATTATCATCTGACTATATTAAACAAATTTCTGGCAAAAATTGGATCACAGTCATTAACAATGACTATTTGTATAATGCAAAAGGAAAACGACTATCTACTAAGATTAAACGTGGTCAAAGTTTAGCTTATACTGGCAAAGTTAAATCCACTAAAAACGGTAAATATTACTTTTATGAAAATAATAAGAAAAAACGTCTTCCTTATTACAAGATTAAAGGACATGAATATTACAAACTTGGTCGTAATCGTTATGTGAAAGTGGCTGATGTAATTGCTGTTAATGGTAATTATTTAATGACTACTGGTGAGACGACTGGGGTAGTTAGGAACAATAACGTCAGAACTTTCATCAATTCAAATGACTACAGTAATGATTCTACTATGGCACCTAGTGATAAGTACTTAAAGAAGGGGCAAAAGCTAACCTTTGACCAAGCAGTAACTTTTGTAAGTCAATTGGACGATTTTGATCATGATCCTTATGATTATTACCGTATTAAGGGTACACATCTCTTTGTTTCTGCAGATAATTTAAACTTGTCAAAAGCATTACCAGTTCATGAATTCGAAGGCTTATATTCTAGTCGAGTTGAATTAAAGACTAAGACACCAATCTACAACGCAATGGGTGAAAAGGCTGATCAACTTTTACCATTAAATCATGAGGTGGCAGTTGTAGAAGAAACTTCTATGGGCGATTTAAATCATGTTGACGAAGAAGTATATTTATGGGTACCTAGTGAAAATAAAGCCGAACTCTTCTACCATGTCATAGGTTATCCTAATAGCAATACTAATGAACTAAAGGATTATGGTTATATTAAAGCTAGCGCGATAAAGAAGATTAGAGGGCTTAAGCTTGAACCAATTAATACCGCGGCAGAAGCTAAGGCTGACAGCGTACAGGCAACTAATAAAGCTGAATTAGAACAAGCTATATCTAGTGCACAAATAACTAAGAAGACAAGCAAATACAAACTGGCCGATTATGATTTGAAAGTCAGATTTAATGCTTATTTAGCTAATGCAGAAAAGATTAACGCTAACAAGCAAGCGACTATTTTAGCAGTTAAGCAAGCCCAAAGAGAATTAACCAATGCAGAAAAAGCATTAAACGGTAAGAAACTTAAAGTGGGCCGCTATGATCAGTTGACCATGGAAGAAGTACAAAAAGTTTTACGCTTGGGCTATAACTTGGTAAAAATTGAACATCGGGGTTACGTTCTACCTAATATCTATAACAGCAAGAATAATTGGCAATATATTACTGATCGTCCGGTATGGAATTTCGGCAAAGATAGTCATTTTTGGCTAGGATATGCGGCTTCAGATGTAAAGAATAAGCAACCATTAGATATTAAGGAAATTGCTGAAGAGAGTACAAAAAAGCCAGCTTTAAAGAAGTTAGTCAAACAATATTACGGCCTTAAAGGTAATCGATTCTTCATCTATAATCGTCAAGGCAAGTTGATCAAAAAGTTAACACTTAAGAAAGAAAAGATTTTTAAGGTTAAAGGCCATCGGATCGTGAAAAATAATATTAAAAAAGTGTTGACATTGATGATAATTTGCTTAAAATAGTTATTAACAATTTAATTAATCTGAAAACAAAGAGAAAGAAGAGTA
>CAKNLX010000040.1 GCA_930989465.1 uncultured Lactobacillus sp.
TTTCATCATGCATTACTACTGGCACCTTGTCTTTAGTTAAATGCACATCAAATTCCACGCCTTCTGCGCCATGCTCTACCGCATATTTAAATCCTTGCAAAGAATTCTCCGCAAATTTCACCGGCAGTCCTCTATGAGCAAATACAATTGTCTGACCCATTTTTCACCTATAAAAAATACCGCTCTCGCGGCATCTCTTCTCTAACTTAATCTAATACGATTGCACCTTGAGTTGCTAAAGTATCACGTACAAGATCCTTAACATCTCTTCTAGCCACCATTCCATCAGTATTTTCAATGTATTCAACATATTGTGGTGACTTGATATGAGCGTCATAAGCCTTGTCATCAAAGTAAACTTCAACGAAGTACCATTCGTTTTCGTTCTTCTTATTGACTCCAGACATCATAATTTCCATGCCTGGTTCAGCAGCCATGCTGGTGGTCATTTCTTTCTTAACTTCATGTGCAAACTTTTCTGCGTCTTCAGGCTTAACTTCAACCTTAACCAAGCGCATAACAAAGTTGTCGGCATGGTCATTCAAAGCATCATGAGCCTTGGTAGTAATTACCTCAGGCTTCAATTCAATAATTTCCTTGTCAGTGGAAATCTTGTTAATAGTTTCCGCAAAATTGTCGGCATGATCTGCTGCAATGTGCAAATCTTCTGCCAAGCTATTCCGGAACAATTCGATTTCGTAATTGTCTTCACCATGAGCATCGTCATGTGCGCTTCCAATTAACAAAGTTCCTTCTTCAGCTGGAATTGAGTTGTGCATGTTATTTTCAACTTCACGGATATATTCACCGCGATCGTTTTCCTTGATATTTAATTTAGTAATTCTAAAAATTGGTGTTTCATCCATTTTTCTTGCCTCGTACTATAATCTTTCCACACCTATCATTATAAACTAATGCAGAAAAATAAAAGCCCCTATTCACCAGTTATTTGATCAATTTTAACCGCTTTAGCTGGCCATTCAGTGCGAACGTATTCCAAAGCATTTCCTTCATTGCTAGTTAACTGCACAAATGAGCAATTGGGCAAACCCAGAAATTCACGGTGATTAGCTTTTTCATTAATATACTGCGACAAACTATCGCCATGACCGACAACCAAAATATTATCGCCATCCTGCGCATCCCGCATGATCAAGTTAATCCCGCGCTCCATTCGTTCAACTACCTCATGATTATCTTCCACGCGAAATTTGCCCAAACGATGCAGCGGCCAAAGTAGCACATTGCGTGCCTCAAAAGCGCCATAGCTTTTCTCTTTTAATTCCTTTAATCTAACATACTCCATCTCAGACCCAGCAATAATCTCTAAAGTATCACTTGCCCTTTCTTGGGGTGAGCAATATGCTCTAGCAAAATTAATTCCCTGATCTTGAAAATAATCCCGCACGGCTTCCGCCTGCTTAATGCCTAATGGTGTTAGCGCTGAATCACAGCTTCCCTGCATGCGGTGTCCTTTATTAAACCAAGTTTGACCATGTCTGACTAAATATAAATTAATTGCCATTTCGTCTTACTTTAAACCCTCTGCTGGCCACACGTATGAATCAAAATGGATCTTTTTACCATCAACTGTTAGCTTCACGATTGAAGCATTGCCAAAACCGCCAAAGTTCTTATTCTCGGTAGCATCGCGCACAAACTTAGCTAAAATATCACCATGTCCTACAACTAAAGCAGTTTGACCATCCTCTAAGCCGCTTAAAATCTCGACTACCGCACGGTGCATTCTAGCAACAACGTCTTCGTCTTTTTCCATAGTTGGGTCTACGTTAGGATTATTATAATTCCAAGGCAATAAGAACTCATCACGACCTTCAAAAATGCCATAACATTTTTCTCGTAGGTCTTTTAAACGCGTATAAGGCATTTGATGATCAGTAATAATTTCCAAAGTATCGCAAGCACGCTCTTGGGTTGATGAAAAAGCTTTGTCAAAATGAATACCCTGCTTTTTAAAATAATCGCGGGCCATTTCAACCTGGCGGATGCCTCTTTCATTCAATGGTGAATCACAACGTCCCTGAACTTTATGGTAATAGTTAAAATAAGTTTGTCCATGGCGGACTAAATATAAAGTTTTTGTCATATTTTCCTCGCTAAATCGTTTTTCCTTTATCTTATCAAAAAAGCACGCGTCGTGCGTGCTTTCATATTTTTTTCGTTAAATTTTGAAGTTCTTGTTGTATTCACTCGAATTTACAACAAAACTTGGCACACTAATGAAGTGCATTGAGTAAATATTGCCAGTCTTGGAAATGCTAAAGCCATAATAATTGTAGTCCCCATCATGACGTGAGCCCTGTGTATTAAATAAATCACCGGCATGCTCCCATTCGCGGTAAAGGCTCTTATCATTACGCTGATTTTCCCCAGCTCCTGCAAAGCCAAAGATCATTTGCTTCAAGCCAAAGTAAATATTCCGCTTCATTTCAGCCATAGACATAATCTTCTTATTAGTAGAAAAACCAGCCATATCTTCGACATAATTATCGTTTAATTCTAAGCCATGTTTTTTGCAAGCCCGTACAATTCCGGCAACATAGTGATCGCCATCTTTGATACTCTTGCCATTTTGCTCGTATTCTTGCGCAATTGAATTAGCTAAGGACTCTACTCCAGAACTATAAACCCACGGCTTCAAACCTAATTGACTACGAGCACTATTAATTAGGCGCAAAGAGAATTCTGCCAGTTCTTTTTGCTCACTAGCGGAAAGATCAGCAGGATTAATCATCTTTTGATCGGCTTTGCTTTCACCTGAGCTAACACGTGAAAAGTTGTTTTGCTCCATTCCTTTCATGCAAGCCTGAATAAAACTAGCACTTGGCTTCCCCTTATATGCTTGCAATAAACTAGCTTTCGTATAGCCGCTCGGCATCTTCATTGTAGCTGTTACATAATTCTGCGTTGCAGCAGTCTTTTTAACGAGTTTGGCATTTTTAGCTAATAGCCATTGAGAGTTATTTCCAATCTTATAAGCCAAATATTTTTTCTTTCCCAGCTTTAAATACTTTTTAGCAGAATAAGAATACTCTCTTTTAGCTACAGCATAATACTTAGACTTCTTGCCCTTATTTGTATAAAGTCTAACTTTCTTAGTTCCTTTAACCTGAACTTTTCCCTTAACTGCTGCTTGAACCGTTTGTGGTGTCGTTTCGTGTATTACACTAGCCGTCCCCATCAGGCAAACACTAGTCAACAAAGTCACAATTAATTTTTGCTTCATAGCTGTTCCACTTTCTGTATGTTTTGATTATTAATATTTGTTATTTAAATTATATCGTATCTATTTAATTAAAAAAATCAAAAAGAGACACACTATCATTTTGACAGCATGCCTCCTTTAAGTTAGTTTGATCTTATTTAGTTTTGAAAAGAGGTTTATTTTTAGTACCAGCCGTTTGCTTGCCAGAATGCCTTAGCAGCAGTCCATGAGCCATAACGACCTTTGACATAGTTATCAGCTACTCGCTCTTGGTTAGCTGCTGAATAGTCACCATTCAAGTATGAAGCTGAAAGTTGGTATTTACCAACGTATTGACCATTTGAAGCACCGTATGAGCCACCAGATTCTCTACCGGCAATCCATTCCTTAGCACTAGCTTCTGAACCACTTACAGTTGAAGTAGTAGTTTGAGTGTTGGTGTTATTTGCTACAGTAGTAGTTGCTGCAGAATTAGTATTTTCAGTTTGAGTTTGGTGTTGTACTGGAGCTTGGGTCACAGCAGCTTGAGTGTGGTAGCCGCGAGTTACATACTTAGCACGAACCCATTGGTTCTTGCCTAAGTCATACCACTTGTGACCTTTGGCATCGTAAGCAGTCTTAATTACTTTCCATGAGGTGTTGCTTGCCAAAGTTTGGCCAGTAGCCTCTGGCTTCTTGTAGCTGTTGTAAACAGTGATTGCGTTGTCTGAAACGTTCTTAACTGTTACAACAGCTGTATCGTTTTCTACAATAGCAGCTTGAGCAGTATTAGTGTTGTTATTAGCTGCTACTAAACCTGTAACTGATAAAGCAGTTACTGCAATTGACTTAACTAAGATAGATTTAATTTTCAAAAAAATTCTCTCCTTAAAATTTTAAAAGTCATAAGTAACGAATTTTCACCTTATTCGTCCGTCTCATTCAATTGACACAGCATATACTACCTTGCTTAAATTGCAGAACTATATCAGGAATATCACCTGCAGATTAAGAAACTATTGCAAAGTATGACAAAATTGTAACAATTGTAATATTTATGTAAATTTATTTAGATGATACAAAACCGCATCAGATCGACATTTAACGCGATTTTTAATTTTTATTTGCTATGTGCAAAAGCTTGTTCGCATTTAATATATTGAAACACTTTTGCAAAACGAAAAAAGAAAGAGTTTCCTCTTTCTTTTTTAATTCTCACAAATTTTTTATTAATTTATTCCATTATTCTGCCTTATCCTCTTCTATAAGTTGACGTTTATTAAGTGCCGCAATAAATGGCAGGTAAATCAAAATGTCTAAGATAATATTGATTACTTGCAAAATTGAGCCCGCAATACTGCCTGTTGCCAAAAAACCTGAAATAATTGGCGGCATTGTCCAAGGAATTACAGTCCCATTACATAATGGAACTAAGCCTAGGTTCATTGCAAAATAAGTGGTAATCGCATTTACCATTGGCGCAATCATAAGCTGAAAAACTCTTAGCTACAGCAGGTGGCACAGTAGCTGGCATTTTAATTTGGATATTATGATTAATAAACCATTGGAAAATCCATGCACTTAGGAGACCAAAGATAATAGCTACAAATAATCCTCTACTACCTAAGTAAGTGTAAGGGAAGCCTTCAACTGGAACTTTATCTCCACTCATAATACTTGGCGTCAAAATGAAGAATACAGATGCAGAAACAATTCCGGCAGAAACACCATCTGTCTTATATTGATTAGCATAACTCCAAGCAATTCCAAAAGCCGCAATTAAGCCCATGATCCCAAAGGAGCCATTAGTAATCTTGGCTAAAATCTGTGCCAGGCTTATACCATGAACAGCAGTTTTTGATAGCCAATCAGACCAACCGGCAACTGGAAATGAATTAATGATCATGAATAATGATCCTACAATAATTAACGGCATAGCCATGGCGATACCGTCACGAACAGCAATTAAAGGTTTAAAACTGCCTATTTTAGCGGCTACAGGCATAATGTGTTTGTTAACAAACGCATTCAAACCTCCGCTCGATTTACTATTAGCTATAATAATTCCCTCTTCAATCTAAAAATGAGCTAGTGTTTCTTTGGTATATACCTTTTGTAATATAATACTATCATGAAAGCGATTTTATTACTACTATTTTCAAAGATAATTTTTTGCTTATATTTTTAACCAAAGATTGATTAACAAAATATTGCAGTTATGTCTGTAAGTGCTATAGTTTACATGTAATCATAAGAATAAAGTGAGGAAATGAAATTATGGCTAAATACGAAGTAAAGTTAAGCGAAGAAGATTTACAAATGATCAAAGATTGTCATTCAAAGAACCCTTCAATCATGAAGGCTATGAACGAAGCCAAGAAAGTCGAAGATTAAGCAAATTTTGATCTCTAAATCGAAAAAAGGCGTCCGCAAGGGATGCCTTTTTTATTGGTTTTCAAATCTTGTACCGTGGGGATGCTTCCAGTTATAAACACGGACTATTTTACCCATGCCATCTAGCACTACAACATTTCCATCATTATGTGGATAAATCAATGGATCAGAATGTGAACCACCGTCAGTAAAAATTCTTGCTGGCTCACCTGGGTATTGCACTGTTCTAACTATACAATCATCAATTGATAGCCGCCTCATTTGTCGACCATCATCATATTTTCCTTCTAAAGCAGCTGTTGGCGTATGACCAGTCACAATTGTTTTGCCCGTTTTGTTATGAGCCATCATTTTCAATAAGGAATCGGAATACCAATACTTATCTCGTGCCCAAATACGGTAAAAATCATAGTCAAATTTCAAGCCATACTCTATCTCAGAGTAAGTTTCCGGATCATTATACTGTTCATCTGGCCGCACACCCGCATGAACAAAAATCAAGTGTGGCGTTTCATACATAATAGGACAGCCTTTTAGAAAGCGATAATACTCACTATCACGCAACTCATCAGGCAAAACTGTACTGCCAAACAGACTAACTAGGCTCTTGCCACCACCGTTATAAAACCAAATGCCATCTTGATGTTCCCGCTTCTCCGCAAAATTGAGTAACATTTGCTCATGATTACCCAGTAGTACGATTGCTCCTTCGCTTTTTTGTTCAATTAAATAATCCAATACTTCCTTCACATGCTCGCGGCCATCAACATAGTCACCGCCCGCAACTAATTGTGCTTCTGGAAAATCTGCTGTTGCCTGCTTGATTAAGTCTAAGGTTTCTAAGTTGCCATGAATATCAGAAATGAAGATATAGTTCTCCTTCACTCGATCATCCAACAGCGTTCGATTGATAATTTTTTTCATTTCATACTACCCCATGGGCTAAATTAAACTAACATTCTTTTCTTAATTATAGCAGATGTACACTGGTTCTTTTTCTATGCAATCCTAAAATTAACCTCCGGCAAAAAAACAGGCTACAATAGATATGAAAAGAAGTGATTGCAATGTTTAATGAAGAAAATGCAATTGATGCCAAGAACTTACACGTTGATTCTTTCAAATATCAATCAACTGAAGACATGCCATCTGATGCTTATTCTAGCTGGGAAGAAAAACATCCAAACGCCAGGGTATTCAAGCTTGAATTTCGCAACATCGGCGAAAGCAATGAATGGCAGGAAATGATCATTATCTACACTGAATAAATAAAAAGTGGAAGAACTCCAAGCCTAGAGTGTTTCTTCCACCTTTTTACTTATTTTGATTTTCTTTTTCCTTCAATTTGTGCAGAATCCGTTCATTTTCCTTAGTACGTTTTTCAACTGCTGCATCGATGATCGAATCAAACCAATGATTATTAGAATCATCGCTTGTTTGATCCTTCTTTTGAGGACCTTCATTTTTTACACGTTTGTCAGTTTCTTCATTAATAATGGAATCCAGCCAATCAAAATTATCTGGATCATGGCTCTTATCAGTCATTTATTTTTCCTCCATTTTTGATTTAAATTAATTTATTTACTATTCTTTTTGACTATAATTGAGTTAACAAGATGAAACAAGAAAGAAGTGTTCGAAATGAAAATTACATTCACTGACAAGGCGCTTGACTACTTAAAAAGACGCGAAATCTTGAATAAAATTCTAATTTTAATCGCCGACGATGGTGGTGGTAAATATTCTATCAAAGGCGGCGGTTGTGCAATTGGCAGTCACTTTTCCATTATTTATGTAGACAAAGTTGATCCTGATTATCCAATCAAATTTGAAAATAACCAAGGAATCAATATTTACACTTCTAAATACGACACCACAATGATGGGACCAAATTTAGTGGTTGACTACGCCAATGCATCCCTCAACTTAAAGAGTGACGAAGGATTGCTTGATGGCGGCGTTGATATCGGCAATGGCGCCGAGTTAATTAAAGCTCAAAAGAATGTAAAAATGACCGGCGTTGAATGGCGTTGCTAGATTAAGATGATCAGAAAAGACAGTAGTTTGAAATCAACTACTGTCTTTTTTCTATAGAAATTGACCACTATTAGGATCGAATCCAGTACGATCTGTCGCGGTAATCTTTCTAATTACCTTGCATGGATTCCCCGCTGCAATTACATTATCTGGGATGTCATTCACAACTACACTGCCTGCACCAATAATTGAATTACGTCCAATAATTGTATCTGGAGTTACGCTAACCCCTGCACCTAGCCAGACATTATCACCAATGCCGATCGAATGTGCAACACAGCCACCGGCTTTTCGTTCGGCTGGATCAAATAAATGGTTGCTGGTATACAAGCCAACCTTAGGACCAAACAAAACATTGTTTCCAATATAAACAGGCGCGCCATCTAAAATCGTGCAATCATAGTTGGCATAAAAGTTATCCCCAACATGAATATTTTGTCCGAATTCACAACGAAAATTAGGGTT
Organism: uncultured Lactobacillus sp.; assembly: GCA_930989465.1. Classification (GTDB taxonomy): domain Bacteria; phylum Bacillota; class Bacilli; order Lactobacillales; family Lactobacillaceae; genus Lactobacillus. Next base: position 8,102 of record CAKNLX010000040.1, read on the forward strand.
TACGAAGGGATGCTCACCTGTTGAACCAAAGAGTTCTTTGATTAATATTTCTTTTTTAGCGTGATCATTCTCATTATTAATATTATTGGTCTTCAAGGTAGCAAGGTCTCTCAAGGTGTCAAGGCGAGGATCCGCATCATTATAAGGACGACCAGTTGCCATGTAATTAAATTTTGTTCTAAGCGACATGATTCTTTCCTTTCATTAGTTCTTCTATTTTTATTATAGAAAAGAAAAAGCGCTTTCGCATGTTTGACGCATAATATTTAGCACACTAGCCCTAATCTTATTGCTTATTCTATAATGGTAAAAAAGAAAGGATTAAAGCCATGAAAAACTTCAACAAATTTACCGCTAAATTT
>CAKNLX010000041.1 GCA_930989465.1 uncultured Lactobacillus sp.
TATTTAAATTAAGCTTCAGAGGCGCCTGATACAGCATCTGCTTCTTGTTCATTTGAAACAGTAGAATAATTATAATTGGTATTATCCGCAGCAGTCGTACCTGCAACAAAACCAGAAGCATAGCTCCAAGAATTCATCATACTTGGCATTGAATCATGACCATTAGCACCACCAACAATTTCTCCTGCAGCATAGAAGTTACTTACGGGATTCATATCATTGTCAAGAAGCTGCATTTGATCAGTAGTTTCATATCCACCCAAAGTTGTGCAGAACAGAAGTTTTTGTTCAATTATATAATATGTATCGCCTTCGAACTCATGCATAAACTTCTTGTCTCTACCAAACTCAGGATCATAATCTGCTTTAACATCTTCAGTATAGTTATCAACAGTTTCCTTTAGCGTTTGATAATCAATACCTGCTTTTTCTGCCACGGTCTTCAAGTCGCCTTTGACCAGAACTGGACTCTTCTCGCCATCCAAATCAAAGAATGATTGAACTTCTTCTTTGGTAAAGCCATACTTAAGCATTAATTCATAGAAACGGTCCCAGGTTCTTTGATCCATGACAATGTAAGCTACCTTACCCTTTTGTTCGGCAATCGCATCCCTAAAATGCGTATAAGGTGCAGATTCGTTAACTATTCTCTTACCATCAGTATTAACAAAAATAGCCCCCATATCAGTTGCTTCCTTAGTTGAGTATGTTGTCAATTTAGCAATACCAGGTTCAACTTCCAATCCATGTGGATATACCTTATACCAGTCTAAGTTACGAGTAACCAAATTCATATTTTTGGCAAAATCAAAATAATCACCGGTTGAAGTCATTGGACCATAATATGGAATATCAGTCTTATGAGCCTGATAATCACGTGCACCCCAACCACCAGCAGCTAAAACAAGTGACTTGAAATTGACATTAATTGTCTGGTGCTTGCCTTCAGCGGTTAAAGATACCAGTTTGCCAGCCTTATCTTTATTCAACTTTTCAACACGGGTATCTAAGATAATTTGTCCGCCTTTTTTTTCAAATGCCTCAGCCACCTTAGTCACTAATTCATATGAGCTTTCACTAGGCATTTCAATTTGACGATTTACACTATGTTCAACTGTTTGGGTTTCCGCTTTTTGATAAGTCAAATTTGCAAATTCAGTAATAAAGTCTACGGCCCTACCAATATTGTTAGCTAATAACTTTGACAACATTGGATAATTGGTACCGCGGCATTCACGAGTAATATCTTGAACTAGTCTATTTGGCGAATCCTTCTTTGCCGTTTCACCAAATAATTCTGCAGAAACTTTAGAGCCAGTTCCTACAACATTTGAGCCATTTAAAATAGTTGCTCCACCTAAATAGCCATTTTTTTCAAGTACAACTACTTTTTTACCCATCGAAAGAGCACGACTTGCCGCCATTAACCCGGCCATACCGGAGCCAATTACAGCCACATCAACATTTAGTTGCCTTTCTTCATGTACGACTTCTGGCTTTTTTCCGTCAAGAGCAATGTTATTTTCGGCTAATGCTTTTTTACCAGAATCTAGCATTGCTTGAGTCATCAATGATGCCCCAGAAACAGCGTCCACGTCAAAACTTTGATTATCAATAATATTTTTCTTTAATTTACCAAAAGCTTGATTAAAAATTGCAGGAGTTTCCGAATTCTTGGTTACTTTGACATCGCTAATTTTATTGTTTTCTAAATCAATCTCAAAATCAATTTGACCATTGCGACCATCTGCTTGAGCTTTAATAGTTTGTTTGGTCATAAAAACTACTCCTTTACTTGTTCTTCTTATTAAACCGCTTACATTATAACTGCAATATTAAATCTAAAAAATAAATTTAATTTGATATTTTAATAGAATTTTTTTATCAAAAGCAGTAAATAAAAGCGAGTGATCATTCTCACTCGCTTGATTCTTTATCTAATTTTCATCCTTATTTATTAGCGTAATGTTGAATAACTTCTGGCTTCAATACCCCAACATAAGGAAGGTTACGATACATATTTAAAAAGTCCAAACCATAACCCACTACGAATTCATTGCCAACCTTTGAACCATAATATTCTAATTCAACATCGGTAGTTCTTCTGGCTTCCTTATTTAGCATTGCACAACACTTAACGCTCTTAGCGCCACGTGCCATAATGTGTTCTTTCATGAATTTCAAAGTTAAACCCGTATCAACGATATCTTCGACAATTAAAACATCGCGATCCTTCACGTCAGTTACCAAATCTGATACTATCTTGACCTTACCAGTTGACTCAAAGCCATCACCATAACTAGAAACATCGAGAAAATCCAGTTGATGTGCTACGTCCATTTGTCGAGTTAAGTCAGTCAAGAAGTAAATTGCACCCTTCAAAGCCCCAACAACTACCGGCTTTTTACCAGCATAGTCCTCAGTTAATTGCTTACCTAAACGGACGCACATCTCATGAATGTCATCTTCTGTGAATAATTTGTGATCTATAATTTGGTCAATATTGTCGCCTTTTGCCATTTAATCTACCCTTCAATTCAATTTACATATATTATTCCTAATAAAAAGAATTATAACATCTTTAAACAAAAAAAGCGTCATTTTCAACGCTTCCTCTGAATAATTTCTAATTTTCATCCTTTGATTGATCGCCTTTTTGATCTTTATCCTTAATCGGTTCAACGATAAACCAGCGCATAAAGCCTTGTTCGATACTGTCTAAGGTAAACTTATATCCTTCAAGTTCAATTGATTCACCCTTTTTCAAGTTAGGATAATGTTCCATCATGTAACCACCAATGGTAATAATATCGCTATCTTGAAAGGCCTTCAGATCTGTATGGAAGAAACGCTCAAAGTCATATAAAGTCGTCTTACCTGAAACATGAACTTGACCATCCTTGTCCTTGATAATGTAATCATCTGAAACATCATCAATTTCATCCTTAACAGAACCGAAAAGCTCTTCATAAATATCCTTATCAGTAACGATCCCACTAGTACCACCATATTCGTCAACTACTAAGACAATTGGTGTGTGCTTAGAAATCATCAAGTGCAAGATATCTTGAATTGGCATTGATTCAGGTACCGTGATAATAGTTCTAATAATTCTTGTTACTGGTACGTTGCCATCAATTTGGCTTTGTTGCACAATGTCGTACGCATAAACATAACCCACAACGTCATCTTTATCATTATCACGCACAACTGGAAAACGACTGTAGCCTTCTTCCAAGTATTTTTTCAAGGCATAGGCAATTGTATCAGTTGAATCAAGTACTGACAATCTTGTTCTGTCAGTCATGATGTCCTTAGCAACCTTATCGTTTAATTCGAAGGCTCTTTCCATATAAGTTAAGTCTTCTTTATCAAGCGAACCACCATGAACCGCATTACGCGACAACTTGATGATTTCAGATTGTGAATAAACTTCATTTTCTTCATCAGCTGGAGTAAAGCCCATCAATTTTAAGATTCCATTGGAGCTAGTATTTAATAGCCAAACGAATGGATAAACAATCGTATGGAAAATATGAAGTGGCGTAACGATCCCCATCATCATCGGTACTGGCTTGTCAATCGCAATATTCTTAGGCACAACTTCAGTTAAGACAACTTCCAAATAAGTTAATAAAACTACGCCTAAGATTGCACTAACTGACTTGATGAGTGATTCATTCATTGGCGTCAAATGGAAAAGATCTTCCAAGATGGTTGCGAATGTATCAGCCGAGAACCAACCCAAGACTACACCAACCAAAGTGGTACCAACCTGAGTAGTTGACAAATACTCATTCAAGTTGTGCGTCATATGCAAAGCACGACGCAACTTTTTCTTATTTCCTTGACCCTTAGCAAGCATATCTTCGAGCTGACTTGGTCTAGTTTGAACTAACGCAAATTCCGCAGCAACAAAGAATGATGCAACGATAAATATTAATAATGTTGCAACTAAATTAGTTACTATTTGAGCTGGACTCAAAGTATTATCACCTTTTTTTACAAATATATTACTAAAACCTATTTTACCATTTCTTGCCTAAAATAGTGCAGTTTTACACAAGGGATAACGGTTTTTGTAATTTATTCGACCACCTTGTAAATTTCATTAAACGGTACACGCTTTGGAATAAATTTAGGATCATTAATTTCAGCATTCTTGTCGATATAGCCAACTGCAATTGCCATTCCGACAGCTTCATCATCTGGAATTTGGGCATATTCTCTAACCAATTCTGGGTATGAAACCATTGAATGAGCTGGCATCACACCTAAGCCACGGTTAATGGCTAAAAGCATGATACTTTGTGCAAAAATTCCTAAGTCAAAAACGGACCAAGCTGGAGATTTCTTCGGAACCGTTAAAAAGATAATTGCTGGTGCATTGAACATTGTTTTATTCGCATCATTAAATAATTGAAGCTTATTTCTGAAAAAGAAACTTTGGGATGCACCCATCGTAGCCATATTACGACTTGGATAAGTATCCCAGTCTAGTGATAGCATTGAAGCAAAATCTTCATGTGCAGCTTCTTTATCATCAATCTTTTTAGCTGAAGCAGCCTTAAACTTGCTTAAAGCATCCCCCATCAAAACATATGCACGCCATGGCTGAGAATTAAGCAATGAAGGTGATTGCTGTGCCATTTTAACGATTCCAGCAATTGTTTTTTCTTGTAATTTTCTATTAGTAAACTTCCGCGTTACATGTTCCTTTTCATAAACATCCTTAAAATTCATTTTTCCTCAATTCCTTTTTGCTTATATAATAACAATCTATATTTTATTATAGTAAAAAACTGTTAAAAAGCTTAATTATTGCTCTTTTCTTGCTTTTTCTTTTCTGCTGCCTGTTTTTTTAAATAAGCACTCATTGCAAGATCATTTTTTCGCATAGCAATAAACGCAGTAATGGTTAAAGTTAATCCACCAAGACAAATCACAAGTAAGCCAATCGGAAACAAGAAGTCTGCTCCCTTAGGAATAAATGATGCCTTAATTACCCAGCATGCTATACCAATTAACATCAAAACTATACCCACAATGACTGCCTTAGTGTTCGGTCGATATCTTTTCATAAATGCCCTTCTTTCTTAATTAACATTCTAACAGAAAAAGCTTAGCTTCAACGTAGAAGCTAAGCCGAAAACTAGAGAAATAGTCGTTAAATTTTTACATGAGAGAGGGGAAAGTTGACTATTTAAGTTCGATAGTTTGTACTTTTTGGGAATGTTCAACACTGCCTTTTTCAATCGAAGTAACTGACTTAATCAGGTCCATGTTGGTGTAGACAACGATGCAGCTGTCATCGTATCCCTTGTCTGTAATCATTTGGAAATCCATTGTGGCTAAGGGTTGACCTTTCTTAACTTTATCGCCTTGACTAACATTCACTGTAAACGGAGCACCTTTTAGTTCAACAGTATCAAGACCCAAGTGAATCAAAAACTCAATACCTTGGTCATTCGTGATACCAATAGCATGTTTAGTTGGGAAAAGTGTGGAAATACTACCATCAACTGGTGCATAGATATGATTATCCTTAGGCTTGATAGCATAGCCATCACCTAACATCTTAGTTGAGAAGACATCGTCTTTTACATCAGTAATTGGCATAATGTCGCCATCAACTACCGCATCTACTTCAATACCCTTATTCTTTTTCTTAAAGAAATTAAACATAATTAATAACCTCTGGATTTCTAAAATTCAAGTAATAATATCAACATAAAGCTTGCGAGTAATAAACCAGCTGCAGTAAGTGAAATTGCGATTATTACTCGACTAACACCATCTTGCGTTTTCTTCAAAGCTTTTGCTCGATAAAAACCTAAGATAGCTAATACTACGCAAAGCAAGTTGCCAACAAAGAGCTGAGCAATCATCTGACTTCCCATCAAGAAGCGATAAGTCTGTCGATTGATTAAAAACTGCTTGTGGTTTAACAACATATAGTAGCCTAGTATGAAGTCAACGATAGCAACGATTGTACTAATCGCAATCATCGGCTGCTTCATAATCATCATCCGAATCGATTGACCAGAAGCACCGCTTCGTAGTGCAATCATCGCCCAAAACAATAGTGGAGCAATGAAAAGTACGTATGAATACCAAGTCAAAATCTTCTTAGTATCCAAGTGCATGCTTTCGGTTATTCGATCGATAAAGTTGCCAACTTTTCGTTTACTAATTGCCCACATTGATCTCTACATCCTCTCCTTGACTCTGTTGCCAAGCTACATATTCACTAATTACCAAATCAATTAAGAAGTACGCTGGGGTAAAGGCAACCTTCCCGCTCTTAAAGTCGGCATCATCAGTAAAGGCAATCGTTGGAAAATAAATGTTGTGCTGCACTAATGAAGCTAATTTATTTTGCTTCAGGTTAGTGAACGAAACATATTTGAATTTATCATTCACTAGTTCCAACTTAGTGATTTCCTCATTGATCGTTTTATTATCACCCGTAAACGAGATAATAAACAAAACATCGCCTTTTTGAGCAAAGCGTCCCGCAGCTTTTAACTCCTCTAATGCTGATGGCAAAACAGTTGCATGCTTGCCAACTACAAACAATTCATGAGCCAAATATTGTGCGATTAACTCTTGTTGCCAACCAGTAGAGTAAATGTAAATTGTCTCTGCATTATCTAAATCGCGATACAAGCTATTGAAATCACGTTGTTTGAAATACTTCAACACGTCTGAATTTACTTTACTAAGTTCCCGCGCAAAATTATTTTCAATTTTGATTGGTTTTTGCTTCGATTCGGCTAATTCAACCAAATCAAATTTAAGCTCACTGTAGCCACTTAGTCCTAGCTTTTTACATAACCGGAAAATTGCGGATTCGGATACATAAAGCTTTTTAGCTAATTTGGCTAAGCTTAATTTGCTACAGTCTCTCGGATTATTTAGAACATATTGAACTATCTGTTTTTCAGAATCGTTCAATTTATGACTATTGTCATAGACCATTGATCTCAAATTTGCCATAATACCTGTGCCCTTATCAATATATAATTTATATATTAATGATAACACAAGCGCTTTCAGATTATAGCAATTGTTTCATTTGATCAACAACTTGATCGGCATCCAATCCGACAACGATGTCAACCTCGTTGTTATCTTTATGTTGTACTTCGTAAGAATCTGCGATCTTCTTGAATTCTGAATCTGGAGCGACCTTCTTAGGATCAACGACATGAGTTCTTACTCTAGTTGAGCAAGCAATGACATCTTGAATGTTGGAGTCACCACCAAGCAAGTCAACGATACCAGTAGCTCTTTCAATATAAGGATTATCTTGTTCAGTTGATACCTTAGCGTCGCCACCTTGTTGTTGCATTAAAGTGTTCATTTCATCAAGAACTTGAGGTACGTCCAAACCTACGATAACTTGGATAGCCTTACCGTGGTGTACGACATTGACAGCCTTGTTTGCTTTAAATGCGGCATCTGAAGCAACTTTATTTGGATCGGCAACAGATACACGTAATCTAGTAGCACATGAACTCAATTCTGTAATGTTTGAAGGACCACCTAATAATTCAAGGTAAGCAGTTGCTCTTTCAATGTAAGGGTCATTAGCGTCCTTACCAGCAGCTTCTGCAGCCTTCTTAGCCTTGTATTCTTTCTTTGAAAGAAGGTGAACATCTTGATCATCGGCTTCACGACCTGGAGTAATGTAATCGAACTTCTCGATCATGATCTTGAAGACAAAGTAAGTAATAATACCGAAGATAATACCAACGATAAATTCCATCACATAGGTCTTCCAGTGGTTTTGCCAAAGTGGAATCCAGTTCATTGAAGCGATACCGATCGCACCATCTGACATGAATCCTCTTAAACCAAAGGCCCACATAACTGTGTTCATCGTGGCTGACAATACTGAGTAAACTACCCAAAGAACTGGAGCAGCAAACAAATAAGTAAAGTCGATAGGTTCAGTAATACCAGCTAATACTGAGGTTAAAGCAGCTG
>CAKNLX010000042.1 GCA_930989465.1 uncultured Lactobacillus sp.
GGTGAAAAATTTAAGCGGACTGTTGATTGGAAATTTGAATAAAAATATGGAGAACATCCTTACTGAATAAAGTGGTAGGGATGTTTCCTTCTTTGGATATTATGATTTGATTTTACAAGTAAATCCATATTAATATTTAAAATATTTAGAAATCAACTGAAAGGTATAGTAAAAATGATGACAAACGAAAAGATTATTGCTTTAGTCAAGGAAGAATATCTAAACAAGATTCCAAAAATTTTTCGCAAGCATGCTGTTGAAGGCACTTGCAAGTTAATCGCTAGAGAACATCCCGATTTATACAAGGCTTTTGAAGATGGTGAACCAACCGCAGAAGAAAAACAACAAATGACAGAGTTGATTAACGGGATTTTCGAACAAAGAATGAAAAAGCATAAGATGTTATAAAAAGACGCTGGAATGTAATGATTATTAGATCGCTACATTCTAGCGTTTTTTTGATTTTAATTTTGATTTATTAAGCTAACAGGTAGCGTATAAACACTTTCTAATGAAGCGGATGGGTCATTAATTTGGCGTAAGAGTAAATCACTCATTAATTCAGCAATTTCTTTTGTATGTTGCCGAGCGCTAATTAAATTTGGAAAAAGATTTTGAATTAAGTGAGTGCCATCAAAACCAGTGATTAAAGTGTCTTTTTTTAAGTAATTCGCACATTCTTTGGCTAATAACGCTGTAATATCATCGGTACAACATATCGCATCATAATTTTTATTCTTTAAAAATTGAAGAATGGCGATTTTTTTAGCAATAATTGAATCACTTGCACTGAGAGAACGAAGATCAAATTTAGCATTAAAAGTATTAAATACACGAATCATTCCTTTGATTCGATCACTTATCGGATAATAATCTTCTTTAGCCCCAGCAATAATAATAATTCTATTTTTCTTTTGCTTTAAAACAGATTGTGCAATTTGCATGCCTGCATCGTAGTTGTTAGATTGAACAGTCGGAATTTGAGGACTAATTTTACGGTCAAAGCTAACAATAGGAAACTTTATTTTTAGTCCTTTTTTAGGAATCTTAATAGGAGAGCTGGTGATCAGTCCAGCGATTTCCTTTTGTTTAAATCGCTCTAAATAGTAATTAATATCTTGGGATTGATAGTGATCTAGATGAAGAATACAATCGTATCCTTTTTCCTGTAAATAAAAGGCTAGATATTCAAATAATTCAGAATAAAAAGGATTATTAATTTTTGGAAAATCAACCTCGATTAAATTTAATTTAGATACAGAGTTGACGGTACCTTTTACTTTATATCCTAATTTTTTTATTGCTTCTTTAACCTTAAGAGCAGATTCAATACCTACATATCCATTTTGATTAATATATCTTGAAACTGTTGCTATCGAAACGTTTGCTTCTTTAGCTATATCTTTAATAGTAACTACCATATTTTTCACTTCCTTATGTAAATATTACACATTTAAAATCCTATATCATAGTATTTTGACTTATTTAAATGTGTAAATTTGTGTAAATCCATTGAAAACTGTAAATAGAAGGGTATGATGTAATTGTAAACATGATAGCGCTTACTTAAAGGAGAGCAATATTTGATCAAGAGGAGTGAAGATTTATGAAAAAGTGGCTAAAAAGAATGGCTTTAATTAGCTTAGTCGCTACGATGGCTTTAAGTTTGACAGCTTGTGGTCAAAATAAAAGCAGCAATTCTGGTAAAAAAGTGACAATTGAGTACTTTAACCAGAAAAAAGAAATGTCAGCAACTTTGAAAGAAATTATCAAAGACTTTGAAAAGAAAAATCCTGATATTCATGTCAAAGAAGTTGACGTTCCTAATGCAGGTACGGTTTTGAAGACAAGAATGCTTTCAGGAGATGTTCCTGATGTAATTAATATTTACCCACAAAATATTGATTTTCAGGAATGGGCAAAAGCAGGTTATTTTGAAGATATGACTCATGCTTCATATATTAAAAACATTAAAAATCACTATGCTGATTCTTTTAAAATTAACGGTAAGATTTACAACGCACCACTTAGTGCCAACGTTTACGGTTTCTTCTATAATGCAACTGAATTTAAGAGATTAGGAATTAAAGCTCCTAAGACTTGGGCCGAATTTGAACAAATTGTTAAAAAAATCAAGGCTAGTGGCAAGGCACCATTTGCTGTAGCTGGTACTGAACCTTGGACTTTAAACGGATATCACCAATTATCTTTAGCTACTGTTACAGGTGGTGCTAAGCAAGCTAACCAATTACTTAGGTTCTCAGCGCCTAACGGCATTAAAGTAAACAATCCTTATATTCAAAAAGATTTTACTAGATTGAACTTACTTCGTGAAAATGCACAACAAAATTGGCGTGGTGCTAGTTACAACGATGCTGTTGTTTCATTTGCTAATGGTAAAAGCTTGATTATGCCAAACGGTTCATGGGCATTACCTATGATCAATCAACAAAAGCCAAAATTTAAGGTTAGAACATTTGCTTTTCCAGCAGCAAAGGCTGGTCATGAAATGACAGTTGGTTCAGGCGACTTAGCTTTGTCTATTTCATCAAAGAGTAAGCACAAAAAGGCAGCAGAAAAGTTTGTAGCATATATGACAACACCTGCTGCAATGCAAAAGTACTATAACGTTGACGGAAGTCCTGTAGCCGTTAAAGGTGTAAAGCAAAAGGGAATTAATTCTCAATTGGGAGGCTTGTCTACTTTGGCTTTCACTAAACACGATATGGTTTGGTTAGCACAAGACTGGACTAGTGAGAATGATTTCTTCAATTTGACGGCTAGTTACCTGATGACTGGTAATAAGCAACAAATGGTAAATGATATGAACACCTTCTTCAATCCAATGAAGGCTTCTAACTAGGAGGATTAAAAAATGAAATCAAAAAGTTTTATTGAAAAACATTGGGGTTGGTTGTTTTTAATCATTCCATTGATTTTACAAGCAATTTTCTTCTATTTTCCACTATTTCAAGGTGCTTTTTACAGTTTTACTAATTGGACTGGTTTGACTTATAACTACAAGTTTGTAGGAATTAATAACTATAAATTATTGTTGATGGATCAAAACTTTGCTAAATCCATTGGTTTTACTGCAATTCTAACTATTTCATTGATTATTGGTGAAATTGTAATAGGTATTTTAGTAGCTAGAGCATTAAACTCAAAGATCAAGGGTCAAACATTCTTTAGAGCCTGGTTCTTCTTCCCAGCTGTATTGTCAGGTTTGACAGTTGCTTTGATTTTTAAGCAAGTATTCAATTATGGTTTGCCAGCAATTGGTAATGCACTTCATATTGAATGGCTTCAAACAAGTTTATTAGGTACTAATACTGGTGCGGTAATTGCAACTATTTTCGTTTTGCTTTGGCAAGGTGTGGCAATGCCAATCATTATCTTTTTAGCGGGTTTACAAAGTATTCCCGATGAAATTAAAGAAGCTGCGGAGATGGACGGTGCTAATAGTCGTCAAATCTTCTGGAACATTGAATTGCCATACATGTTACCAAGTATTTCAATGGTCTTTATTTTGGCATTAAAGTCAGGTTTGACAGCCTTCGATCAAATCTTTGCAATGACTGCGGGTGGTCCTAACAACTCAACTACTTCACTTGGTTTGCTGGTTTATAACTATGCGTTTAACAATAACTCATTTGGTTACGCCAATGCGATTGCCATTGTCTTGTTCATCTTAATTGCTATTGTTTCATTCATTCAAATTAAGATTTCTAACAAGTATGCCGTTGATTAAAGAGGAGTATCAAAATGGAAAAAGAAAATAAATCAAAGAAGTTTTGGGATTATGCTTTACTGATTGTCGGTGGAATTCTGATTTTAATTCCATTGCTCTATACATTTTTAAGTTCATTTAAGACAACTAAGCAAATTATGAATCATTTCTTTGCTTGGCCAAATCCATGGACAACAGCTAACTTTCAAAGATTGTTTTCGGATGGAGTAATGGGTTACTTCTGGAACTCAATTGTCATTACGGTTTTATCAATTGTCTTAGTAATGATTTTCGTCCCAATGGCTGCTTACTCTATTGCTAGAAATATGTCAAAACATACAGCCTTTAATTGGATGTATATCTTGCTAATCATTGGTATCTTCGTACCATTCCAAGTAATTATGATTCCAATTACTGTCATGATGAGTAAGATTGGCTTAGCTAATATGTGGGGCTTGATTATTCTGTATTTAACTTATGCAGTTCCACAAACATTGTTCCTTTATGTAAGCTATATCAAACAGAGTGTTCCTGAAAGTTTGGATGAAGCAGCAGAAATTGACGGTGCTAATAAGATTACCGCATATTTCAAGATTATCTTCCCATTATTAAAACCAATGCATGCAACAACATTAATCATTAATGCAATGTGGTTCTGGAATGACTTTATGCTTCCACTGTTAATCTTGAACAAAGATTCAAAGATGTGGACATTGCCATTGTTCCAATACAACTATACAGGTCAGTATTTCAACGATTACGGTCCAAGTTTTGCTTCATATGTAGTAGGTATCATCACAATTACAATTGTTTACTTAATTTTCCAAAAGAATATTATTGCCGGTATGAGTAACGGTGCTGTGAAGTAGTTAAGAATAGAGACGAGGTTTTAACAATGGTTAAGGTAGATTTAGATCACGTATATAAAAAGTATGATGGTAATGATAAGTATTCAGTAACGGACTTTAATTTACATATTAAAGACGATGAATTTATCGTTTTTGTTGGGCCATCTGGGTGTGGTAAATCAACTACTTTAAGAATGATTGCTGGACTAGAGGATATTTCAAAGGGTACTTTGAAAATTGGTGGTAAAGTTATGAACGATGTTGCTCCAAAGAACCGTGACATTGCAATGGTATTCCAGAACTATGCTTTGTATCCTCACATGTCTGTTTATGACAACATGGCCTTTGGTTTGAAGTTGCGTAAGTATAGCAAGGAAGATATTGATAAGCGAGTACAACGTGCTGCAAAGATCTTGGGCTTGACAGATTACTTAAAGCGTAAGCCATCAGCACTTTCTGGTGGTCAACGTCAGCGTGTTGCTTTGGGACGTGCGATTGTGCGGGATGCTCCAATCTTTTTAATGGACGAACCTTTGTCAAACTTGGATGCTAAGCTTCGTGTAACAATGCGTGCCGAGATTGCTAAACTACACCAACAATTGAAGACAACTACTATTTATGTAACTCACGATCAAACTGAAGCTATGACCTTAGCTGATAGAATTGTCATTATTAAGGATGGTAAGCAACAACAAGTTGGTAGTCCACTTGAAGTATATAACAAACCAGCTAATGTCTTTGTTGCTGGTTTTATCGGTTCGCCTGCTATGAACTTCTTCCATGTAATTTTAAAGGATGGCAAGATCATTGATAAAGATAATCATGACTTTGAAATTCCAGTTCCAGAAGGTAAGTTAAAGGCATTAAAAGAAAAAGGATATGACGGAAAAGAGTTGATCTTTGGTATACGTCCAGAAGATGTTCATACTGAGCAAGTATTTTTAGAAACCTATCCAGACAATGTTGTTGAAGCTAAAGTGGTAGTTTCAGAATTGTTAGGTGCTGAAACTCAGCTTTATACTAAAGTTGGTAATACTGAATTGGTATCGAAGGTAGACCAAAGAGACTATGCTAAGCCTGGCAATATGGTAAAGATGGGCTTTGAAATGAATAAGGCGCACTTCTTTGATCCTGAAACTGAAGTAGCAGTTGAGAACTGAGGTTAAGTAATGACTAAAAACTTAATTACATTTGATGAAAAAAATAAAGTTTTTCATTTGCATAATGACCAAATTTCATATCTGATTTCAATTGAAGATGGTGGCACACTAAGTCACTTGTATTTCGGTAAAAGTATCAAAGCGTATCATGGTGAATTGCGGTATCCACGACTTGATCGAGGATTTTCAGGTAATTTACCCGGATCATTAGATCGTACTTTTTCAAAAGATTCTTTGCCACAAGAATACAGTAGTGCAGGCGAAATGGACTTTAGAACGCCAGCAATGATTGTGCGCCAACCAGACGGTTCAAATGCAGTATTTTTAACCTATGAAAATTATCAAATTGTGCCAGGAAAGCCTGAACTAAAAGGTTTGCCTCATGCATGGGTAAAGAATAAGGATGAAGCTGAAACTTTAATCATTACTTTAAAAGATAAGTTTAGTGAGCTGAGATTTGACTTGCTTTATACAATTTATCGTGATCGTTCGGTAATTGTGCGTTCGACTAAAGTTAGAAATGCTGGCAAGGAAACGGTAAAAATTGAGAAAGTAGCTTCGATGCAAATGGATTTCGTAGATCGTGACTTTGACATGATTACACTGCCAGGTGCCCATGCGCATGAAAGACGGGTTGAACGAAACAAGGTTAACCAAGGAATTCATGTTTATTCCAGCATTCGCGGCACTTCAAGTCACCAAATGAATCCATTTGTTGCTTTAGTTGATCAAGATACAAATGAGTTTGCTGGGGATGCATATGGTTTCGCCTTTGTTTACTCTGGCAATCACAAGTTTGAAGTAGAAAAAGATCCGTATGCGCAAACCAGGATTGTTGTTGGCATTAATGATTACAACTTTAGCTGGATGCTAAATGCGCAAGAGAGTTTCCAAACACCTGAAGTATTAATGGTTTATTCAGATCAAGGTTTGAATAAGATGAGCCAAGCTTTCCATAGTATCATTCATGATCGCATTATGCGAAGCAAATACAAAGATCAGGTTCGGCCAATTGTGGTGAATAACTGGGAAGCAACTTACTTCGATTTTGATGAAGATAAGTTAAAGCCAATTGTTGATAAGGCTAAGGAATTAGGCATTGAGATGTTTGTGCTTGATGATGGTTGGTTTGGCCATCGCGATGATGATAATTCTTCCTTGGGCGATTGGCAGGTCTTTGAGAAAAAATTCCCTCATGGCCTAGATCACTTTGCCAATTACGTTCATCAGCAAGGGCTTAAGTTTGGTTTGTGGTTTGAACCAGAGATGATCTCAATTGATTCTAATTTGTATCAAAAGCATCCCGATTATTTGATGCATGTTCCTGGAAGAACACCAAGTCCAGCTCGTAACCAATACTTGCTTGATTTAGGCCGAGCAGAAGTACGTAATAATATTTTTGACCAAATGAAAGCAATTCTTGACTCAGGCAAGATTGACTACATTAAGTGGGATATGAATCGCCACTTGTCTGATATTTACCAAGCTGATTTGCCAGCAGATCGACAAGGCGAAGTCTATCACCGTTATGTATTAGGTCTATATAATTTACTTGAAAAAATTGTTGATCGCTATCCTGACCTCCTAATTGAAGGCTGCTCAGGTGGTGGCGGACGCTTTGATGCAGGCATGGCCTATTACAACCCACAAATCTGGGCTAGTGATGATAGTGATGCAATTGATCGCTTAAGCATTCAATATGGCACTAGTTTAGTCTATCCACAATCAATGATGACTTCACATGTTTCGGTTAGTCCTAATGAACAAAATGGCCGGATTACGCCGTTTAAGACGCGTGGTATTGTCGCAATGTGGGGGGATTTAGG
>CAKNLX010000043.1 GCA_930989465.1 uncultured Lactobacillus sp.
CAATTAGAAAGATTGATTTTGACGCAAAAAGATAAAACCGTAATTATGGTAACTCACCACTTAAGAGATGAAGTTAAGCAGTTAGCTGATCAGGTAGTAGATCTAAATGAACTAAAGAAAAATTGATGAATTAACTAAAGGGAGCGATCCCTTTTTTAGTTTTTATATTTTATTGTTGCAATTACAACAAAATTAAATATAATAGTTTTTAGGTGAAAAACATGAAAGAAGATATTTTGCGTCAAATTGGCACAATTGCGCGGGCACTTGATTCGATTGCTAACATTGAATTTAAAGAAATGCAATTAAATCGGGGACAATATTTATATCTGGTGCGGATTAAGGAAAATCCAGGGATTATCTCGGATCATTTAGCTGGGATGCTTAATGTTGACCGGACAACGACAGCCCGCAGCATTAAAAAGCTAGAGCAAAATCAACTAATTAAGAAAGAAAACGATGCAGAGAATAAAAAGATTAAGCATCTGTTTGTGACTGATTTAGGTAAGCGACTAGCAATAAAAATTGAAAAAGAAAATACTTACTCAAATGAACTAGTTTTATCAGGATTAAGTTTAAAGCAAAGAGCGGAATTAACTGCTTTACTAAAGGTTGTAGAAGACAATGCCAGCGAAAACTGGCGCTTTGTTAAAAATGGTGGAAAGAGGGAATATTGATGGATTATACAATTAAGCCTATTACTACAAGTGATGTTGAAAAATTACAGAAAGTTTCACGTGAAACTTTTAAGGCGACTTTTGATCCTTACACTGCACCAAATGATATGGTACGCTTTTTGGAAGAAGATTATGAAACAGTAAAGTTAGTCAAAGAAATTGAAAATCCGAATAGTCGTTTTTACTTTTTAATGGTGCAGAATGAAATAGCAGGCTATTTGAAAATCAATGTTGGGGATGCACAGACAGAACATTTGCGTGAGAATGCCTTAGAGGTGGAACGAATTTATTTGCGTTCTAGTTTTCAACATCGCGGCTTAGGAAATGTGTTGCTTGATTTTGCGGAAAAAACGGCGCGTGAAGAAGGTAAAGACTACATGTGGTTGGGCGTTTATGAAAAAAATGTACCAGCACAGCATTTTTATAAGCGGCATGGTTTTAGTAAAGTGAGTCAACACACTTTCCAAGTGGGGAGTGACCCACAAACTGATTGGCTGTTAGTGAAGAAATTGACCAGAAATTAAACATACGAAAAGGCACAACTTGAAGAATAATGTTGTGCCTTTTTCTATGTGTTCTTATTCGTTAATCATCGTGTTCAGTTGAAATAATCTCCCTAGTATGGGCGTTGATTTTAACGTCTGTTTCTTGATGACCATTTTTAACTGTAACGTCCCAGTATGTTTTACCGGTATCTTCATCTTGTTCTAGTTTCCATTCCTCACTAGTACCTTTAACGTGTTCTTCTGCAATGCGGCTAGCGTCGTCACGGCTAATGGCACCTCTGAGGGCCAAGGCCTTTTGATTGCGATCATCATGATCTAATTTTTCTGAATGAACGTGGCCAATTTGACCAGTTTCTGCATTGATATTAACAGAGTATTCATTGGTTGAATCGAATCCCTCGATTTCGTAAAGGTAATGATTACCTTCACGACTTAATTCAATACTTTTAAGCTGCTTACCACTAAATTGTTTTTGAAATTTGTCAATGGCCTCTTGTTGGCTTAATTTGATTTGAATATTATCTTTTCGAGATTGTTTGCTCACTGCTGACTCAGAATTGTGTGTAACTTTTGAGGAAGTAACACTTTTTTGAGTAGTCGTCGCAGTGTCGTTTTGCTTAGAACAAGCTACTACTGTTGTTAATAAAGTTACGCTTAGTAGTGCGACACTTGTAAGTTTAGTAAATTTCATTCTATGTCCTCTCGTAATTAATCACGGTCAACACTAATTACTTTTTTAGTAATTGCGTTAACCTTAACTTCACTTTTTTGACCATTCTTACTGATGGTTACTTCCCAGACATGCTTTGAACCTTCCCGGTCTAATGACCATTCAACTGCCTTTCCAGCTACTCTTTTTTGAGCAATTTTAGTAGCAGTAGAGCGAGAAATTGTCTTGCTTAAGCTTAAAGCCTTTTTGCCACGTTCATCGCGACCTAATTTTTCGGAATGCGATGAGATAGTTTTGCCAGTTGAAGCATTGATTTTCATTTCATATTCCTTGCTTGAAGTGAAACCTTCAATGTCGTAAACGTAGCGACCATTTTCTTTATCTAAACTGATTGATTCAATCTTGGCAGTCTTGAACTTTGCCTTAAACTTTTTAACAGCTGTATTTTGTGAAACCTTAATTTTGCTTGAAACAGCTTGCACAACATTAGTTTCGTTAGCTAAATTTATTGTAGCAATTGCGGCAGTTCCTAAGCCGAGTAATGCTGCACCGGTAATAGTAATTTTCTTTAAGTTAATAGTCTTCATAAAAAATTCTCCTCTAAAATCGTTAATAATTTTTGTTTTGCTTTACTTGATATATTTATCTTACTAGGTAAGCGGCTTAAAAAAACTAAGATTTAATAGAGTTTAAATGAAGATTTCTTCATTTTTCTAGTGGAAGAGAAACTGTGAAGACTGTTCCTTGAGGAGCGTTATCTGTAACTTTAATTTGTCCATGATACTTATCAACTTCAGCTTTGACAATTGCCAAGCCTAGGCCAGATCCTTTAATTTTACTCGAATGAGAAGTGTCTTCACGATAAAAACGTTGAAATATTTTTTCGCGATTTTTCGCTGCAATACCGATGCCGTGATCTGCTACTTGAAAGAGTATTTGATTTTCTTTTTGAGTTAATGAGATGTTAATATCGCTATGTTCAGGCGAATATTTAGCAGCGTTTTCCACTAAATTATGCACAATGTTTCTAAAATCTGTTGGATTGATGAGGAAAAATAGTTCTTGCGGCATGTCAGTGTGTATTTTATGTGGATAAACTGCTTGAATTTCAGCGGTTATTTCATTAATAATTTTCACCAAATTAGTTTGCGTTAAATTTGTATTTCTCTCTATTCTGCCTAAAGCGAGTAGGTCATTAATTAAGCCTTCCATCTTTTTGGATTCAACGTCAATATAATCTAATGATTTGGGGATGATTTCAGGTTTATCTTTTCCATGTCGTCTGATTAGGTTAACATGACCGCGAATTGCAGCGATCGGAGTTTTTAGTTCATGCGAGGCATCACTAACAAATTGTTGTTCCCGCTGTAAAGCCTTATTTTGAAAAGTAAGCAAATTATTAAATGATTTAGCAAGCTGTTTAATTTCAAGTGGTTGATTAGGAACTGTAATTTTAGTTGTAGCCCCATCTTTTTGAATATCTTGAATTTCACTATTCATTGTTTGAATTGGACGGCTCCATTTATGTGATAAACGTCGAATAAGTGGGATACTAATCAAAATAGCGGCTAAGTTAATAATTAACATTGTGCAAAATAGCCAAATAATTAAATGAAATAACCTATCAATGTTTAGAGCAACATTGATTTTAAAATTATGCTTTTGCTCATCTTTTAAAAAGTAAATGTGCTTGTTTGAATAAACTAAATTTTGATAGTGTCTCTGCTCGTTAATATACTTAAAAGTTTCATGCGCATCTTCAGAGTAGTAAGTTTTGCCATGCGGCGTAGTCAGAGTAATCGCATCGCTGTCTTGCTTGGCTAAATATGCGTCTAGCATTGCCGACCAATCATATTGTGAATCTAGATTATCTTTAACAGCTCTAACAACCTGCTCACTTTGTCGTTCAGCTTGATAATAGATGTAAGCAGAAGAAATAATTAAGAAAGCTACATTGACTAATATTAAAATAGCTACAAATAGCTTTACGAATAAGTATGTTAATTGTTGGGTAGTTGATTTAGGATCAGCTTTTTTC
Source organism: uncultured Lactobacillus sp. (assembly GCA_930989465.1). GTDB lineage: Bacteria > Bacillota > Bacilli > Lactobacillales > Lactobacillaceae > Lactobacillus. The sequence goes on from CAKNLX010000043.1 coordinate 3,892, forward strand.
ATGATTATCATCTAATTTTCTCAAACAATAGCCCAAGCCGCGCATGGTTTTAATGATCTTTTTGTAGGGATTGCCTATCTTGTTGCGAATAGTTCGAATATAAACATCAACAGTATTGGTTTGACCAACAAAGTCATATCCCCAGACTGTATCAAGCAACTCGTCACGACTTTTGACTTTTTCGGGGTCCCGCATTAGTTCAGTGATTAAGGCAAATTCCTTAGGAGTAAGATAAATTTGCTCGGTGTCACAGTAAAATTCATGCTTAAGCAGATCAATTTTTAATGGGCCAAATTCTAGGGAAGTATCAGGGACGTCATTTTGCTGCCGCATTTTTTCCAGTCTTCGCAAGACTACCCGAATTCGTGCCAGCAATTCCTCGATTTCAAATGGTTTGGTGAGGTAGTCGTCTAGTCCCTGATCAAGAGCAGAGCTTATATCAGAGGCAGAATTTTTGGCGGTAAGCATAATAATAGGGACATCACTTTGCTTGCGGATTCGCCGTAACACGGTCATGCCATCATATACTGGCAACATCCAATCAAGCAAAATTAAAGTTGGCTTTTCTTGAGTAAAAAGGTCTAATGCTTTTTTGCCGTCTTCAGCCCAAACAACTTGGTAATCCTCAAATTCTAATTCAGTTTTGACGAAGCTAGCGACGCTTTCTTCATCCTCAACTAGCAGAATTTTGACATCTTTTTCATCCATATCATTTTCCTTAAAAATAAAAGGCCGGAAATCGATTCCAGCCTGAATATCTGTTAATTAATTTTCGCCCTTAAATGTACCATTTTCTACTTCACGAATAAAGTCAGCTAAGTGCTTATAATATACGTCAGGGTTGTCAACCATGTGGTGGTGACCACCGTCAGGTGTAGTTACTAAGCGTGAGTTAGGAATCTTCTTTTGCATAATCTTAGCAGTTGAAATTGGCATAGTTTCGTTTTCACCAAAGGTTAATAGGGTTGGCACCTTGATCTTGTGTAATTGATCTCTGAAATGCCAGTCTTTTAATTTACCAGTAATTACGAATTCATTGTCGCCTTGGAAAGCGTTGTAAACAGCGGTTCCACCAATGTTTTTTAAGTGGTAAAGCTTAGATGGTTGCTTTCGGTCAACGAAGTTAATGTTCAAGATTTGCACGTCGTCTTGGTAACGTTGGTTGTCGTAGTCGTTGTTCTTTTCGCATTCGTGCATGAAGTCGATTTCGGTTTGTGGTAAAACTTCTTGGCGTCTTCTGTTAACTGAAGCAACGTACTCATCGATTTCATCAACCATTGAGGAGATAATTGCACCTTTCAAGTGTTGACCATATTTAACGGCGTATTCTTGAACTAATAGGCCACCCCAGCTTTGGCCGATTAAATAAATGTTATCAAGTCCTAACTTTTCACGGACTTCGTCAACCTCATCTAAGAAATATTCGTAGGTTAAATATTTCTTGGCAATTTCAGGATCAGAGTAGTCAGGCTGATCTGAATAAAGCGAACCAAGCTGATCGTACATAGTAACTTGCACGTTCAAGCCTTGCTTTTTCAATTGTTCTGCAGTGTCTTCCCAATATTCGTGATTGCCGCCAGGACCACCATGCAAAGCTAGAAGATGAATGTCGCCTTCACCTTGGGTGTTGGTCCATAAGTGATAACCGTTGTCTAAAGTAATAATTTTAGTACCAGTCTTCATTAAAAGTTCCTTTCTGCTTTTCATTAAAAATTAAAATGTTTACTCTAATTATCGTATCTAATTGAGAAAAAGACAAGCTAGCGGGTATAATGTTTCTAACGGGATAGAAAAGGAGAAATTAATGAGCCTGAAGTACGCTAAAAAAAGCCAAATTATTAGCTATACCATTTTGGCCGCAATCAAGGCCTGCAACATCGTCTTTGTAGCTTATATGGTACAAATTATGTTGAATGTTGCTTCGTCAGGATCACATGATTATCTGCATTTGATTCGCCTGGCTGCTTTGACTGCCTTAGGTCAGATGTGTTTTATGGCCAGTAACTTTGTCTATGAAACGGTAAAGATGGGCATTATTCGTGACGTGAATATGACCTTTAAGCGCGCTAACTTGCGTTATTTGGTTGATCAAGGTGAGCCTGATATCAAGAGCGGTTTATCACTGATGACCAACGATTTAAAACAGATTGAAACTAATCGGATAACGGCACAATTGGATATGATTTTCCAAGGTTTGTCGTTTTTCGGGGCAATTACTTTTTCTTTTTATAGTTCATGGCAGATGACCCTAGTATTTTTGATTGCTACGCTTGCGCCAGCATTAGTTCAAATGATTACTAGTCCTATCATTACACGTAAGTCCAAGATTTGGGCAACGACTAACGCTAACTATACGCAAAATGTGTCCGATTCATTAAATGGGGCACAGGCTACCAAGCTTTATAACGTGCGCACCAACATCGTTACACGAGCAGCTGGTGCGGCCCAGGCAATGGAGAACGCTCTGCGTAATATGACATTGACTCAAGCTTGGGCACTAGAATTAATTTATTCAGCTGCTGAATTGTTTTGCTTCATTGTACCATGTACTATTGGCGGTATTATGATGATGCAGGGAAATTTAAAGGTGGGTACATTAGTAATGATGGTCGATTTGGCCTTGAACTTTATCACGCCAATCGTGACTCTTTTTAACGAATTTAACCAAGTCAAGTCGACTGTGCCAATGTGGGAAAAGACCCAGCGCGCTTTGCATCACGTGCTGAAAGATGATAAGCAGAAGATCGATCATTTTGATGGTATGGAGGTTGAACAACTATCTTATGTTACAAGTAGTGATCACAAACGCATCTTTGAGAATGTGAACTTAACAGTTAAGCCGGGTGAAAAAGTTCTATTGATGGCGCCAAGTGGTTGGGGCAAGACCACCTTGCTTCGTTTACTATTAGGCTTGAGAAAACCGAAAGATGGTAAGATCCTGATCAATGGTACGGATGTAACGGGAAATTGGGATGCAGCCCACAATTATTTTTCCTATGTTAATCAAAAGCCATTCATGTTTGATGATACATTGCGTTTCAACATTACGTTAGGACGTAAAGTGAGTGACGAGCATTTGAAAGAAGTTATTCATGAGGCTGGTCTAGATGAATTGGTAAAGGAACAGGGTCTAGACAAGGCTGTAGGTGAAAACGGTAGTGGCTTGTCGGGTGGACAAATCCAAAGAGTAGAAATTGCCCGTGCGCTTTTATCAGATCGGCCGATTTTGCTAGCTGATGAAGCGACAAGTGCACTTGACCCGAACTTGTCGTTAGGCATTCATAAGACGCTGTTGAAGAATCCACGTATTGCTGTTATTGAGGTGGCTCATAAGATTTCACCAGAAGAAAAAGCGATGTTTGACGTGATCATTCATTTGGACACTCATACAATTGAGACAAAGATGTAAAGAGTTGATCGTTGATCAGCTCTTTTTATATAAAATAATATATAATTTAGCTAGCGAAAATATTTTATAAAATATATTAAAATCGTTGAACTGAAACCACTTACAT
>CAKNLX010000044.1 GCA_930989465.1 uncultured Lactobacillus sp.
CCTAACATAAATCACAACAAAAAGCAGGCTTAAATTATATGCAAAAAAATCGTTATTTTAAGTTGTCAGTCACAACAACTAAAATAACGATTTTATTGTGCTCATTTTTTAATTAAATTTAGGAATTAAATTAAACCTGATTCTTTAGTAATCTTCTTCATACCATTCATGTAAGGAACAAGTACATCAGGAACAGTTACTGAACCATCTTCGTTTTGGTAATTTTCCAAAATAGCAGCTACACAACGACCAACAGCCAAACCTGAGCCATTTAAAGTGTGTGCCAAGTGAAGCTTGCCGTCTTCATCACGGTAACGAATTTGTGCACGACGAGCTTGGAAGTCAGTACAGTTTGAACAACTTGAGATTTCACGGTACTTGTCTTGTGCAGGCATCCAAACTTCAAGGTCGTAAGTCTTAGCACTAGTAAAACTTGCATCCCCAGTTGAAAGAGCAACTACGTGATATGGCAGGCCCAACTTTTGCAATAAGTGTTCCGCATTATGAGTTAACTTCTCGAGTTCATCCCATGATTCGTCAGGCTTACATACCTTAACCATCTCAACCTTACGGAATTCGTGCATTCTAATCAAACCACGAGTGTCCCGTCCTGCTGACCCTGCTTCACTTCTGAATGCTGGTGACAATGCAGTAACATTGATTGGCAACTTGTTTTCATGAATAATTTCATTTCTGAAGTAGTTTACCAATGGAACTTCAGCAGTTGGAATCAAAGTTAAGTCACGTGGCTTATCTGGATCGTCATTATCAACGATGGTATAAACATCTTCGTGGAACTTAGGGAATTGACCAGTTCCTTGCATTGATGCATCGTTTACCAAGTATGGTGGGATAATTTCGGTATAACCTTCCTTAGTGTTTTCATCAAGGAAGAAGTTGAAGACAGCACGTTCCAAAAGCGCACCAGCACCGATGTAGTAAACAAAACGTGCACCTGAAACCTTTGAAGCACGGTCCCAGTCTAAGATGCCAAGGTCAGTACCAATATCCCAGTGAGCCTTTGGCTTAAAGTTAAATTCAGTAGTTGGGTGCCACTTACGAACTTCTTCGTTGTAGCTATCGTCCGGACCAATTGGGTCTGAATCAGCTGGGAAGTTAGGCAATCTAAGCAAGATGTAGTTTTGCTTTTCAGTTAATTCCGCAACTTCCTTATCTAAGTCTTTGATTTCCTTACCTACTTCACGCATAGCAGCAATTGCATCGCTAGCATCTTCTTTGTTACGCTTTTTTTCTGCAATTTGCTTAGAAACGTCGTTACGCTTAGCCTTTAATTGTTCACTCTTAGTCAAATCCTTACGACGCTTAGTGTCGATTTCAACTAATTCATCTAATTCTTCTGGCTTAATGCCACGTGTAGCCAATTTCTTCTTTGACCAGTCAAGATTCTCACGAATCACTTTAATATCAAGCATATAAAACCTCCATGATATGCATAAAAAAAGAGCCGACTTATCCCTACACTTGGGACGAATCGGCTCTTACACGGTTTCGCGGTACCACCCAGCTTCAGTCTATCTAGACTGCACCTCTTTACCAGACGAGTAACGACGTCAAACCGTGCAACTATTAATTGCCCACATTATTGAAATCTGGAAGCGACTATGCATTCACTCGCACCAACCGTGAACTCTCTGAAGCAGTCTTAGGATTTCGTGTTTGCATTTATTTTAAGCCATTCTTCTTTTTGGAGCAAATAATATTTTTCTTTAAACGAAAAAAGTGCACTAACTTGTGTGTAATCGACAGTATAAACATACTGAAATCCTAGTGTTTTAAGCAATTTCTGTGATTTTTCATTATCGGCAAAAGTTCCAGCCCAGACTTCTACTTGCTTTTTCTTTTTAAAAGCATAGGTCAAAATCAATCGTAAAGCTTCAGTCATATAGCCGTGACCTTCAAACGACTGATCTAGCAAAAAGCCAACTTCTTTAGTCTTTAATAGGCCACTCTTTTCATCTAAGCCGCGTTCATACAATTCAACCAGACCGATCACTTCATTGTTCTTGCGCAAGCAAACGACATAACTTTCAGGACGCGACATATATTGCTTCACGCCATTAACCGCCTCAGTCAGATTGCGGTATTCCTCAAAGCCAGCCATCTTGTGGTAGCGGGGATTGCCACCCCACTTCAGTAATTGCTGCGCGTCCCTTTCTTCAAAAGGTCTCAAATATATTCTCTTAGATTCAAGCATTAGTTACCCATCAGCTTCAAGAGCCACTTTGCACCAAACTGTAGGCCTATACTATAGGCCGCAATTGTCCATGGCTTACACAAAATAATAATCCAAAAATAAGTCCAAAACTTCATTTTAGTCAATCCTGCTAGCAGGCAAAGCACGTCATCGGGAGCTGCTGGGGCGAGAATACATAATGCAAAGAACCAATTAAATTTATTCTGATTCTCTGTCCACTTCATATATTTATCAAGCGTTTCTTCCGAAACAATATGCAAAATAAAGGGCCGGCCGTAGTGTCTAGCTAAAAAGAAGTTGATAATTGAGCCAATACAAATCCCCACGTAGTTATAAATAAACCCAGCAACTGGGCCAAAGAAGACCACGCCTCCTAATAAAGACACGCCCCCAGGAATAATCGGAATAACTACCTGAACAATTTGAATCAACACGAAAATAATCGGACCAACAATTTGTTTATTAGCCAGATAAGCCCGCATTTTAGCTTGATCGGTAAAGATCCCCAAGCGGTACCAATAAATCACCAGCAACACGATTGCGACTCCACAAACTATAGTTGCAATATTGATTAATTTACGACTAGCCTTAGTCGATAGATGCATTTTCTCGCCTTCCTTCATCGCCTAGTAGTTCAATTTTAACAAAAATCCAGCCCAGATACCGTAAACATGCAAATCTAAAAAAAGTTTTATTATTTTAGCTACTTTGGGCAGATACTATATAATAAAGTTAATAAGTTATTAGAAAGGTAGGCATCTTATGGTTGTAATTAAGAATGATATTGTTTATGACAAGACTAAAGAATTAAAAACGGATATTTACTATCCTAATGATACATCTTCTAATACCAAGATTTTAATCTTCTGGCATGGCGGTGGCTGGTTTAGAGGTAATAAAGAAAGCGTAAAAAATCTAGGTATTCGCTTTGCTAATGCGGGCTTTATGACCTTCATCCCCGACTACTCCTTAGCACCTAAATACCACTTTCCTGCTGCTCATGAAGATGCATTGCACTTTGTCGACTGGCTGTTGAATTCTGAATACACTGATCAAGACGATGTCAAAAACATTGTTCAAATTGGAGCCAGCGTTGGCGGTGAAATGGCAATTGAGGTTGCTGGGAAATACGGTTTCCCTACTGTCACCTGGTCTGCTCCAGTTGAATATTCAAACTGGATTAAAGATCATCAAGATACTAAAGCATCCCCAGATGCCGCTAACGATTTTGGCATTACCGATCCTGAAAAGATCAGACAATCTTTCTACAAGTACTTCACATTAACCTACACAGGTACTGAAGATGAGGCTGTATTACAAAAATTAGACGCTAAGTCATTTGACTATAGCCATCTCAAGCAATTAATGATGATTAATTCCGCAGATGAGTTGACACCACTAGCTACAGTATTGGATTTTGTTAAGTTCTTAGCTGACAAAAACTTAGGCGTACAGCTCCTCGTAATTCCTGGTCACGGTCACGCCATGGCTTATGGTCCCGATTATGTAGACGAATCGCTCGATTTTTTATATCAAACTATTAAGAGACAAGATTAAGTATGATCAACATAGAAAAATTTGTTCAAGCCAGAAAAAAATTAAGGCTATCGCAAACTGAACTTTGCCGCGGCATTTGCACGCAGTCAACCTTAAGTAAGTTTGAAAACAACGGACAGGTACCTTCATTTAAAATTCTTAAGCAGCTTTGTGAACGGATGGATATTGATGTTAGCGATATTATGGACAGCAGTGAGCACAAATATATCGCGCATATCCTGTTTGAAGCGGATTTTGCCTTTATCAATTTTGATTACAGTAAAATTTTTACTTTACTTTCACAAATCAACCCCGAAGTAGACCTAAAACGCCAAACAAATCGGATTCATTATCACTATTTGCGCGGACAATATGCTCTAAGAAGTGATCGCAATCAAATGAGTGCGCTCTTTTATTTCAACAATATCTTGACCACCCAGGAATTGCCTGAAAATGATATTTACCGCTTGTTGGCATTAAATGGTTGTAGTCAAATCTATGCTAAACAAGGTGAAACAGAGAAAGCCGAGCACTATTATAGTCAAGTATTAAAGAACATTATGGACGTCAAGATCGATAATATTTTGACTACAATGCATGCCTTAAGTATTTTATGTGATGCCGGTGAATTCTATGGCGAACGAAAAATGTATCGTGAGTCTAATGCATTATTGCGCTATGCCTATAAGATTGGCGCTGAGAAGCACGTGATTTTTTACATGGCACGCATCCTACTGCGGCAAGGCATGAATGATATTGATCAGTCAAAAAAGAAAGCAATTGCTATCCAACATTTGCATGATGCCTGTGCTTTTGCCCGAATCAACCGCAACACGATTACGCTAAATCAGGCTAAAAAATTACTAAAAAAATTAAATGACTAACAAAAAATCCCCAAAATTGGGGATTTTTTAGATAATCTTGTAACCAGTAACTGGCTTAGCAGGTACTGTATTGAAATCAAAGCTAGCAAGCTTGTCTAATTCAGTATTACCATCAATAATTGTAGTAACACCTTGAGCAATCATCAGGTTCATTACTTTATCCTTGTCTGGATCCTTAGTGAAGGTTACCAAGACTACAGGCTTATGCAAAGCACGCATGAAACCAATTTCAAAAGCACTACCATCATCTACATTGTCCATGTCATACAAGAAGACGCCACATGTAGAGTTAACTAGACCTTCCAGGTCATTGTTATAAGTGGCAAGGCGCCAAGTCATGCTGCGAATGCCACCAATTTCAGGATTCTTTTCATCCGGATCAACAAAATTTTGATCAAATGGAAAATGCACTCTGACCACTGTCGGATTTTCTTCTAACAAGGCACGAGCCTTATCAACTCTAGCACGTTGATCATCATTGTAAAATGGAGTGCCTAAATAAATCTTAGCAGTTGAAACTTGTTTGTTCATGCTTTTGTCCCTTCAATGTTTAAAACTTACAAAATAAAATTATTTTTCATTTTAGCATGACTTTTTTACAACTAAAAGCACAAATAGCTGTGTTTTCATTGTAAACGCTTTATAATAGAAACATAACTTATTAAAGCTAAACATAAAACTTATTGGAGGAATTATTTTGTCTAGATATCAATCAATTAATCCATATACTAACGAAGAATTTGCAAGCTATGACAATTCTACTGCCGCACAAATTGACGATGCCATTAACTTAGCACACGCTTTATATAAAAAATGGCGTCATGAAAATCCTGAGACCCGCAGTCGTCAATTACACAAGATAGCAGATGCTTTGCGCGAGCATGAAGATGACTTAGCCAAAATGATGACCTTGGAAATGGGAAAGCTTTTGCGCGAATCAAGAGAAGAAGTTGAATTATGTGCTTCAATTTGTGATTACTATGCCAAAAACGGGGTCAAAATGTTGGCTCCTACTCCAATCGAATCAGACTTAGGCAATGCCTATTATTTGAAGCAATCAACTGGCGTTATTATGGCTTGTGAACCATGGAATTTCCCACTTTATCAAATTATCCGGGTCTTCGCTCCTAACTTTATCGTGGGCAACCCAATCTTACTGAAACACGCCCACAATGTTCCAGGTTCTGCTGCTTTAACCGCTAAAATCATCAGACGTGCTGGTGCTCCTGAAGGCAGCTTAATTAACCTTTATCCAACCTATGATCAATTAAGCGATATTATTGCCGATCCTAGAGTTCAAGGCGTTGCATTAACTGGTTCAGAACGTGGCGGTTCAGCTGTTGCCGAAGCTGCTGGTAAAAATTTAAAGAAATCAACCATGGAGCTTGGCGGCAATGACGCATTTATCGTTTTAGATGATGCAGATCCGCAAGTATTGCGTAACGTTTTAGGCGATGCTAGAACTTATAACGATGGCCAGGTATGTACTTCATCCAAGAGAATTATTGTTGAAAAATCTCATTATGAGGAAGTGCTACATACGCTTAAAAACGTCTTTTCTAATCTTCAAGCGGGTGACCCACTTGAAGCCGGTACTACCTTGCCACCAATGAATTCCGAACGTGCCAAGGAAAAATTAGAAGCTCAGGTTAAAAAGGCCGTTGACGCAGGAGCCGAGATTTTTTACCAATATCCAGAGATTGATTCTAAAGGTGCCTTCTTCAGACCTGTAATTTTGACTAACATCGACAAAGAAAATCCTATTTATGATGAAGAATTATTTGGCCCTGTAGCAGAAGTCTTTGTAGTTGACGATGATGACGATGCCATTCAGCTTGCAAATGATTCTAGCTATGGCTTAGGTTCATCTGTTATCTCTAACGATATCGAACGTGCTCAAAACGTGGCCGCTCAAATTGAAACTGGTATGACTGTCATCAATGGCCGCTGGATTACCTCTGGTGAATTGCCATTTGGTGGCGTGAAGAAGTCTGGCTACGGTCGTGAATTAAGTGACTTAGGCATGATGGCCTTTGTTAACGAACACTTAGTAATTGATGTTACTAAGAATAATCAATAGTAATTTTTCGATAAAAGAAACATACTAACCTAGTGTTGGATCATGAATCGACGGATTCACGATCTGG
>CAKNLX010000045.1 GCA_930989465.1 uncultured Lactobacillus sp.
AGAGTTGGATTGATCGTCTTTCAGTATCTAAGGCTTAGTTTTTTCCCAGACACTTCTTTTTTGTTCTGTTAGGAAGTGATTTAAATGGAAAAAGACCAATATTATATGAAATTAGCTCTACAAGAAGCTAAAAAAGGACGCTTCCAAACTTGGAAGAATCCAATGGTTGGTGCTGTGATCGTCAAAAACGATCAAGTACTAGCTACTGGTCATCATATTCACTATGGTAAAAATCATGCTGAACGTGATGCCATTTCTAAATTAACCCCAGAACAATTATTTAATTCAACTCTTTATGTCACACTTGAGCCTTGCAATCACTATGGCAAGCAACCACCTTGTTCTGACTTAATTGTTCAAAGTAAGATCAAACGCGTTGTTATTGCCCAGGTTGATCCGCACAAGCTAGTAACCGGCAAAGGAATTGCCAAACTAAAAGCGCACGGGATTGAAGTTACAACTGGTGTTTTAGCTAAAGAAGCTGAAGAACTTAACCGGTTTTACTCATACTTCTACCAAAATAATCGCCCCTGGATCACTGTTAAGCAAGCCGTCAGTCTTGATTATCGAATTAACGATCAAGTAAATACTCGCACAGCGATTACTAATCACTCGGTTTATGAACGAGTTCATCAAGAACGTGCAGATTATCAAGCAATTTTAGTTGGTTCCAATACGGCCATCATCGATAATCCTAGCCTGCTAACTACCGTTCAAACTGATTACCCACCAATCAGGATAATTATTGATCGACGTGGAAGGTTGCTTCAACACAAAGATCTGAAGCTATTAACCGATGGTCAAGCTCAAACTTGGATATTTACCCAAAATTCTGAGCTCAAAAAGAACTTAACTAACAATCAGGTCAAGGTCTGGTTAATGAAAACAGATCAACTTACTGAAGTGATCCAGACTCTAGCACGAGAAGGCATTCAATCTGTCTATGTTGAAGGTGGACCCACCTTAGCTAATGCTTTTATGAATGATCAGTTAGTAAATAAAGTGATTGAATATTTAAGCCCGCAATTTTTAGGTAAAGCTGGAACAGCGGGAATTCTGCCTAGCTCTAGAATGGCGCTTAAAAATTTGAAAATCGAACAACTATCAAATAATTTGAGAATTGTAGGTGAAATTGATGTTTAGTGGTTTAGTACGCGGGGATGCAAAGATCGCGAAAATTGATAAGGATCAAGAAACTATTACGTTAACGGTTAGATGTGCTCCAGATTTTATCAAGAATTTAAAAATTGGTGATTCCATTGCAATTAATGGGACTTGTCTAACTGCTGAAAATTTTACTTCTAATACTTTTACAGTCACCATGATGCCGCAAACCTATCAAAAGACAACGTTTAAAGATTTAAATGTTGGAGCTCAATTAAACGTCGAACGATCATTACAGGTTGGTCAACGGTTAGAAGGACACATTGTAACCGGTCACGTTGATGATGTTGCTCAAGTAAAAGAAATTAGACAAAACGAAAATGCAATCGAGATTTGGTTTAGCTTCCCTGCTCGCTTAGAAAAGCAAATTGTGCCTCAAGGTAGCATCGCCATTAACGGTGTTTCCTTAACCGTGATGGATACTAAAGACAATACTTTTTCTGTAGGCTTAATCCCGCATACACAAGATGAAACCAATTTAGCTCAATTAAAAGTAGGCTCAGAAGTAAATATTGAAACTGATATTTTAGGTAAATATGTCGCCAAGAACTTAGAAAAGAGAAATTAAAATGGATGTCAAAAAAATTCAAAACGCAATCGAATGGATGAAAAATGGTGGTTTAGTAATCGTCGCTGATGATGAAGATCGTGAATCTGAGGGAGACATGATCGGTTTGGGCTCAAAAGTTACTCCAGAAAATGTAAACTTTATGACTAAATATGCCCGTGGTTTGCTTTGCACACCAGTAAGTAAGGAAATCGCCCAACGTTTAAACTTGCATCAAATGGAACAAGATAATACTGATCCTTATGGTACAGCCTTTACCATTAGTGTTGATTATAAGACGACTACCACGGGTATTTCCGCTTATGATCGTGCTGCAACAATTAAAGCAATTGCCGATCCGAACAGTAAACCAGAGGATTTCTTTAGACCTGGTCACTGTTTCCCACTCGTTGCTAAGGATGATCAAATTAAGCACAGAAATGGTCATACTGAAGCCTCAATTGCACTGGCTCATCTGGCCGGTGAACCGGAAGTGGCTTACATTTGTGAGGTAATGAAATCTGATGGACATATGGCAAGACGTCCTCAATTAAAAGAAATAGCTAAAGAACACCACATGCCTTTCTTAACAATCGCAGAATTGCAAGAATACATTAATAGTCCAGCGAGTAAGCGCTCAGAATTTGTAAACCTACCGACCCGTTATGGCAACTTTAAAATCAAAAGTTATGGCAACGGTAATGTTGCTTTAATTAAAGGAAATATTGATCCTTCAAAGCCAGTATTAACTCGCGTTCATTCTAAATGCTTAACTGGTGATACTTTCGGTTCTAAACGCTGCGATTGTGGTGCCCAACTTCATACTGCTATGAAAGAAATCGAAAAGAACGGTTCTGGCTTAATCATTTATCTTAACCAAGAAGGCCGCGGTATTGGTTTAACCAACAAATTACGAGCTTACGCTTTACAGGATCAAGGTCATGATACCTATGAAGCAAATCAAATGTTAGGTTTTGCGCCTGATGAGCGTAATTATGATGTTGCTGCCGCGATTTTTAAAGAATTGAAGATTAAGGAAATCAATTTACTAACCAATAATCCTGATAAAATCGATCAATTAAACGATTATGGTATTAAGATTAATAAGCGTATTCCATTAGAAATTGCACCTAATGATGTTGATCGTTTTTACTTGCAAACTAAGAAAAAGAGATTCCATCATTTATTAGAACTTAAGGAGGCAGAATAATGACGGAATATACTGGAAACTTCACCAATACACATGGGAAAATCGCTATTGTCGTAGCTAAATTTAATGAAATTGTTACTGAAAATTTGGTTCGTGGTGCCAAAGAAACACTGCATCAATTTGGAATCCAAGACGATGAAATCGATGTTATCTGGGTACCAGGAGCTTTTGAAATTGGCTTTACCGCGCAAAAACTAATTAATTCTGATAAATATGCTGGAATTATGACTCTTGGTGCAGTAATCAAGGGTGAAACTGATCATTATGCCATGATTATTCAAAATGTAACGAATGCAATCATGCAAATGAATTTACAAGCTAAAATTCCGGTTACCTTTGGTATTTTAACTACAGAAAATATTGAACAAGCTTTGCAAAGAGCTGGCTTAAAAGCCGGTAACGAAGGCTCTTCTACTGCTCAAAGTTTACTTGAAATGATCTCCCTCAATGAGCAATTATAGTTACTAACTATTTTACTCAAACACAACTAAATCTCACAAAAAAACTAGCCATGTTGTTAAAACATGACTAGTTTTTATCTTTATAATTTATTTTTATTAACGATTAAATTAGAATCTTGCCATACCTAATGCATGTTGTGCAGCTAAATTAAGCAAACTCCATTGACGGTCAAATCCTGGTTGGAAGAAGAAGTCTTGTTCAGCCAAGTCTTCCAAACGCATCTTATGACTAATTGCCAAAGCTAAGACATTGCCTTGAGCAGTAATATCATACTTAGAAAGTACCGCACCGCCTAAGATTTGGTGAGTGTATGGAGTAAAGGTTAAGCTGACATATACCTTAGGATTATCTGCTTCTGGAACATAAGCTGGACGCATATGATCTTCATAGAAGCTAGTTTGATAGTCAAGCTTATTCTTAGCAGCTGAAAACTTATTTAAGCCTGCAGTAGCGAAGTGATAGTCAAAGACGCTAAGAGCTAAAGCGCCGATAACGCCCTTGAAGGCACGATCTGGCTTATCCTCGAAGATATGGTCAACTACATATTGAGCTTCTCTTCTGGTAGTAGTAGCTAAGGCAATTGGCATTGGCTTACCTACTGGAATAGAAAGTGGCAAAATTGCATCTCCAATAGCGTAAACGTCTTTAACATTAGTTCTCAAGTATGGATCAGTCTTAATCCAGCCTCTTTGATCTAAATCAACGGTGCCCTTTAGCCAATCAGTATTAGGAGTTATCCCTGCTGAAACAACAACCAAGTCAGCTGGTACATCGCCTTGATCGGTCTTGACGCTTTCAACTTTTTCATTACCGTTGAAGCCTTCGATTTTGACACCCATCTTAAGATCCATATTCTTCTTAAAGGTAGGTTCCAAAACATCGAGTAATTCTGGGTTCAAGTAAGTTCCTAATGGACGATCAATCATGTCCATTAAAGTTACATGCTTGCCAGCTTTAGCAAATACTTCACTGGCTAAGGATTAACTTACCATATTGAACTTCTTCTTCAGAATTATTGGTTAAATCCTTAACTGTTACTGTCTTATGTTCAGGATGAATCGCGGTTACTTCATGGTTGGCATAAACATGACCGCCCTTCTTTTCAACATCTTCAGGAGCAAAGTTTCTGACGTCATCTTCAGCCGTAACTTTATTTTCTAGGTATAATTGCATACCACAGGACATAAATGAAATAAAGTCGCCAGCTTCATAAACAGTTACATCTACATCATTATATTTATCCAACAGCTCAATGCTGATTCATGACCACCATGTGAAGCACCAACGATTACAATTTTACGTTTATCCATAAAATTCTCCTAACACAATAGTTTCTTCATTACATTTTCAAGGGTAACACTTATTACTTAATGTCTATCATATTTTACTCAATAAATTGATTAAAAATAAAAGTTTGGAGTTGACGCTCCAAACTTTTTTGCTATATCTTCTGCTCAACATCATGAATCTTCACAACTAATACAGCGCGAATCCAATCAAACTGGGCTTTCATTTGATCAAAATATGCGCCTTCATTAATGAATTGACCACTACCATGAATATGATAACCGCGCCCCATTCCAGCGGTTCCTTGATAATTGTAAGAACCGATTGTAATTGTCAGTTCATGCTTTGGATCTTTTTCAAAATCTTGTTCAATCGAATGCATCCCCGCAGCTGGAATCAAAATTATATCATCAGAAACCACGTTAATATATTGTGACCAAGTATTAACTACACTAGCTGGATTACCATTAATTGAAACAATCGTTGCTGGTCCTTTATCTTGTAAAACATCTAAAAAATCTTCGTTCATTATTTTTGCCATGATTGTTACCTCCTGATATCTTCTACTTCAGTATATTTTAGAATTCTGTCAATCTCTGTCAGAATTTAAAAAATCAATATTGTTTAATAATTTGCTTTAGTTTTCGCAAATAACTATCTCTTAATTCTTGAGGTTTAAGCACTTTAACCTCTGAGCCCAAAGAGATTAAATAATCCACTAGATAATGCAATTCTTCTTTATTGTATCTGCCATTTAAATAAATCTTTTGCCCCTGATGCATTATCTGCATAATTGGATAAGAATTATATTTAATTTTTTGTTCGCCAATTTTAGTTAATAAACATTGATATGGGATGCAATAATGCTTTTGTTCATATTCTTGATAACTTTCACTTAATTCATTTTTACTTATTATTACTCGATCAGATTTCAGTTGTTTGACCATTCTAAACTTATCCAGACGTAAAACAAACCAACGTTTCAAATCTAAATTATAAGCATGACAGAACCAATTTCCTGCTTGATAAAACAAATCAAGTAGTTGCAACTTTTGTTTTCCTTTAATAAACTGCTGATTTTCCGCTAATATTAAATCATTATCAATACATGCCTTAAGTAGCAAATCAAAAAATATTACTTTATTCAAACTAGGTTGACTGACATACTGAACAAATTCTTCCTGAAGCTTTATTTGTTCCTGCAACCTGGTAGGCAAATTCTTTAATAACTTGGCCTGAATTTTTTGATACTCATTACTATATGGTGTTTCACTAATATTTTTAATAGCTTGCAAAGCAAAAAAGATAGCATTAATCTCTGACGTATTAAATCGAATAGGCAAAAGCAATTTACTATTGGTAATGTGATAACCACCACTACGTCCCGTTTCACTATAAAAAGCTAATCCTAGTTGTTCCAAATCAGCAATATCCCGTAAAGCTGTGCGTTCAGAAATAGTAAAAGCTTCTTCTAATTCTTTTAAGTGAAATACTTTTTTATCGCTTAGATAGATCAATTCTTGGTTAAGTCGTTCAGATTTTTTCATTTTCTAGGCTTTCCTGTCAAAACATGTCAGTCTTTAAGCTTATAATGAACTACACCGGCACTAAAGTGCCGGGTTTCTGGGAACACTGAGTAGTGTTTAGGATCTTACATTGAACTAGTCAAATACCTAACTCACGGAACTCAGCTTGTTACCATGGCCAGTCCCTGACCATTTAGCTTTGCTTTATGCAAGATATTAACTGCCGCATTAATATCTCGGTCATGCTTAGTTTGACACTTAGAACAGGTCCATTCACGAATCTCTAATGGCTTAGCACCACTGTTATAGCCACATTTTGAACAAATTCTGGGAGTATTCTTAGGATCAACTGCAACTAGCTTTTTCCCATACCATTCACACTTATACTCCAGCATTTGTCTAAACATTCGCCATGAAGCATTGGCAATTGATTTGGCTAAGTGATGATTTTTCTGAAGATTCTTGGTTTTCAAATCTTCAATCGCAATTACATCAT
>CAKNLX010000046.1 GCA_930989465.1 uncultured Lactobacillus sp.
TAGATCAGATCTATCAAACAGCTTAAGTGTTCAATTTATTATTGCAATTTACGATAATTTGAAAAATTTGAATTTTAGCGGCTTTTTATTCTTTTTAATTCTTTCACAAGTATTAGATTTGATGCGCTTACTTTTAATCTCTGGTTCAGATTATTTATTTAGTCAACAAACGCAAAACTATTTGCACAAAATTAGAATAAAAATTAGTCGATTCATTTTTAAAAATAATATTACGGAAACAGCTAAAGTTCAAAATGATTTGAATGCTAATCTTGATCAGTTAACTAAAAATTATGCGACACCACTAAAAAATGTCTACATGTATGCTTTGGATGTGATTTTATCCATTATCATTTTATTCTACTTTAATTGGAGTTTAGCTATTTTAACGTTAATTCTGACAATTATCTCATTAGTGTTGCCTAAGCTTTTTGAAAATATGACATCGAAGGCCACTATTCAAGTTACTGAGAAAAACAAATCTCTATTAAATAGTATTGCTAAGTGGATTAATGGACTAGATGAACTTAGAAGATATGCTAGCTTTGATATTTTCAATAGCTCTTTAAATCAATCGACAACAGCGTATAAAAAGGCTGCTATTAAACAAGGACAAACTGTAGCTATTGCGGATGTAGTGAGTGCTGGTTTTAATACTTTTGGTCAGGTAATTTTGATGCTCTTGTGTGGTTATCTCTATTTCCAAGGACAAATTGTTTTTGGTGCTGTGATGACGACGATTGCATTTAGCTCAACTGTGATGAACGGGATTACATATTTAGTTTCAGAGTGGAATTTAATCAAATCAACTAAAGAACTTAATCAAAAAATATCAGCGATGGAGAAGCCTGTACAAATTGCAAAAAAGCAACACGGTGATCAAAATATTGCTGAATTAAAAATTGAAAATTTGGGTTTGCATTTTCCTAATGGTGAGAAAATTACTTATCCTGACTTAGAAGTGAAAAAGGGAGAGAAAGTTTTATTGCTGGGTGACAGCGGAACTGGAAAGTCAACTTTGTTTAAGCTGATTTTGGGCAAACTGAAGCCAACTCAAGGCAAAATTTCTTTTGTAGATGAACAGGGAGATTTAAGTATTAATTCTGATGAAATTGGCTACGTAGCTCAGGATGGGATTTTATTTCCTGGCAGTATTCAAGACAATATCACAATGTTTGATCCAAAGTTGAATAAGTTAGCAGAAAAAGCTGTTCAGTGGGTTGATCTAAATAAAGACATTGAAAAATTCCCTGCAGGAATCAAGACAGCAGTTGACCTTGATCAAGATAATCTATCTGGAGGGCAAAAACAAAAGATTATTTTGGCTCGTGCTCTGGTTTATCAAACGAAGTGGCTTTTTATTGATGAAGGAACTAGCGCAATAGATAGTGAAGCAACTAAGAAAGTTTTGAAGAACTTGCTTAAAACTGATCGGACTATTGTCATGATTGCTCATAACTTTTCAAATGAATTAATAAATGCCTTTGACCGCAAGATTGTATTAAGCAATGGACAGGCAGGTGAAACAGATGAGCTTTAAAGGATTTATTAAGACTAACTATTTCCGTTTTATTTACATTAATGTTCTTTCCATCTTAGCTGGAGTAGGCGCTATTGGCGGTGGTTATGTTCAGATGTATTGGTTGACTTATGTTAAAGATCATAATTGGTCTGGTGTACTTTGGACCATTTTAATATTAGGTATCTTTTACATATTTGCACAAGGATTGATTTATTACATTCAATACGAAGTTAGGGTTCAAGAGGAAGAATATAATCAAAAGCTGCGTCAAAAACTTTTTGATCATTACTTCAAAGATGGAAAGTATCATGCAATTGCAGATGTACAAAACAGAATTACTAATGATCTTAACTTGGTAAAAGATAATTATTTTGAGTGGTATGTAATTATTCCTTTTTATGGCACGATGTTTGTTGCAGCCTTAGTTGCTTTAATTACTGTGCATTGGTCATTATTTGTTGCTAGTGTTATCTTAGATATTTTTGCTTACTATGTACCGAAATTAGTCCAGAAAAAGATGGAACGGGCAACCGATAATTTATCCAAACAAAATAAGATGTACTTGAATACCTTGTCGCAGTGGTTTTCTGGACTTGAAGAAATTAGAAGATATTTTGCCGGGATCAAATTATTTAAGGTGCAAGAGCAAGCAGCTGATAAAGTCGAGCAGGCTCACGTTAAGCAAACTGCAGCACAACAAGAGATGATCATTCTTAACGGTGTATGCAATATTGTCATGCAAATAATTTTGATGGCAATGACAGCTTCTTTGATCACTAAGGGATTGATTATCTTCGGTGCAATTATGTCTGTGCAAAATTTTGCAGCTAATATTTCGATTGGTTTACGGCAAATGTTGCAGGCAATCAGTTATATGAAATCTTCACATAATTTGATGAATAATATTAGTGCAGACACTTTTGAAATTAATGTAGAGAAAAAGCATACTACAGCTGCACCCGCAACGATTGCGACACATGATTTAGCCCTCGATTTTCCCAATGGCGAAAGCTTGCGTTTCCCTGATTTAAAAATCAATCAAGGTGAAAAGATCCTGCTAACAGGGGATTCTGGTGCTGGTAAGTCCACTTTGTTCAAGCTGATTTTAGGTTCAATTAAGCCAAGTAAGGGAAAAGTTGAATTTAAAGATAAAAAAGGCAACGTGGTCAACCCAGATATGACTAAAATCGGTTATATTCCGCAAGATCCTAACCTTTTCCCTGGGACTATTAAAGACAACATTACGATGTTTAACGATCATTTAGATCAAAAAGTTGCCCAGGTCATTGATGAAGTTAATTTTGCACCCGACATTGCCAAGTTCAAAGACGGCGTTAACGAAAAACTGAATTTGGATAATTTAAATATCTCTGGTGGTCAAAGACAAAAGATCGTGCTAGCCAGAGCTAAAATTCACGATGCCGACATCATCTTGATCGATGAGGGAACCAGCGCAATTGATCAAAAGGCAACGATGAATATTTTACAAAAGTTGGTCAAAGAAAAAGCTACGATTGTCTTTATTGCGCATAATTTTAATGAGGGCATGCGGCAGTTGTTTGATCGTGAGATTCACTTAGTTAAGGAGTGATGAAGATGTTTTCTAGTAAAAACGATAAAATTGAAAAAGTAGATAAGATCTTAACTAATGAGGCATTTGAGGAACTGCAAGTAGATTTTGCGGATATAAATTTAGCAATTGAATCTGGGGATCATTTTGAGGTTCACTATCATGGCCCAGAAGACAAACAGCCAGTAGTAATACAAAATGAGCAGCAGCTGCGACTTAAGCAGCCTGAAACTGATCGTAAGAATGGTAAATTCTGGCAGAAAGGCTTGTTCAAAATAGAAGTAGTGACAAGCAGTGATGTAGGTAAAGTAAAAATTACTGTTCCAAAAGATCACCAATTACGTGAAGCATATATTGGCCTAGCTAGCGGAGATACGAGAATACAAGATGTTAATTTAGATGAATTGGAATTTAGCTCTGCTAGTGGTGATTTGAAGATTGATAGATTGAAGGTCGCAAAGTTGTCGTTGTCCATTGTTTCAGGGGATGCAAAATTAGATCAACTGAAAGTCGATTCTGGTAATGCGGATCTGACTAGTGGTAGTTTTCTTTTAAAGAATAGTCAAATCACGAAAAGTCTTGCAGTTACAACTGTTTCAGGGGATAATCTAATAGAAAATGTTGAAGTTGACCAATGTGACCTGACAACATTGAGTGGTGATAACACTATTTTTGGAGGGAAAGCTACTCATGCGCAAATTGGTAAAGAAACTAATGGTAGCCATTTAAAAATGAGCGCAGTGTCGGGTGACAACATTGTCAAATAGATAGGAGAGAGTATGGAAACAGCAGCAACTTTTTTGATGATTGAGATCGCGCTAGTTTTTATTGTCGGAATTGAACATATTGGAATTTGTCTATTAGAAATATTTGGTAAACCAGCTCAGCAAGCCAAGGCCTTTGATATGAGTGAAAATTTTGTTAAGCAAAAAGAAGCTCGTGTTTCGATGGCTAATCAAGGTATTTATAATGGGATGTTGGGATTATTGTTAATCTTGAGTTACTTTGTTTTCCCATTTGGTACAGTGATTAAAGTTTGGCAGTTACTGTTGGGGATGATCATGGTTGTGGCCATCTTTGGTGGTTTTACTGCAACTAAAAAGATTTGGCTGGTGCAGTTGCTTCCTGCTTTAATTGCATTCTTGTTTTTGATTTAACTGAATATTTTTACTAAAAGTCGTATTTGATTTTTTCTTTGATTCAAATACGACTTTTTATTGTTTATTCATCTTATAAGTGTATAATTTTAGAAAAATATAGGTAAGCTGGTGGGAAAATGAATGAAGATTTAAGCAAAAAAGAATATATACAAGATGTCTTGATAGTGGCGAGTTTAGTTATTCCAGTAATTGGTTTTGTCATCGCGTTTTGGTTTTTAGTTAGAAATAATCGTGGCTTAGCAAAGAAATATTTTTGGTGCAGTTTGCTAGGGATTGTAATTACAGGGTTATTGTATTTGGCTAAAAATGGATTTAGTTTGCACAATTCATTGATAAATTTGTCTCTTCATGGTTTTAAATCTGCCTACATTGGTGGAGGATTCATTGTTGCATTTCTGGTTTTTGAATTTGTAGAAGATATTAGCGTTAAGCGAATGGCGATTATCTCATTCATTACTAGTCTGGCGTTTGTTGCAATTAGTGCTTTGCGGATAGAATCGCTAACTAATTTCTTGGTCGCTGTGCCTCAGATTGTTGTATTAATTTTGACTTATGTAATTTTACAAAAGAGAATGAAAAAATGGTTGGCTTTTGCATTAGGTCTGATTATAAGTTTCGTTTGGGTATTGATACTATTTTCAATTGTTGGTGTCTTGTTCAATATTTAAGGGGTGAGATGATGTTTTTAACGAGTGTTTTAACCGGTGGACAGTGGTTTTTGCCGGTTATTGTTGTGTTGGTAGCCGCCGCACTTTTAGCTAGCTATGCCAAGAAGAAAAAGTTAGCTAAGTTAGAAAAAGTATTGAATATCTTAGGTTATGTTTTTATGTTTCTATTAATGGTTATCCTTTGGATAATGTATTATAGAAAAGAGATGGCATTCAGTAGTGCCTTTATCTATACCGCAATAGTCATTTATACGATTATGTCTGAAATACTAAAGAAGTATAAAAATACTTTAAAGGGAAAATATCAGCGAGCAAAAATGGCATTAGCCGGTATCTATGCTGTAGCAATTGGTCTGATGATTTTAGTAGGTGGGCAATTTTCTTCAGCTGCGTGGCTAATTGCAATTATCTTCATAGTAGTAATATGGGTAATTGCTTATGCGATTGAAAAGTCATAGTAAAAAAGCATTAAAAGTTAGAAAATTCTAACTTTTGATGCTTTTTAAATTCGTAATTTTTAGTTTGTTGTTATTGGGTGCGTCGTTTTCTTTTTAGTAGAATATAATTAAAGAGAATAAAAACAAGGAGTTATTGATGTATCCTGATAAATTTCACTTAACAAAAGAACAAAATAGACGTTTTGCCAAAAAGAATTTAGTTAGATTAGTTTTTACAAATTCACGTTTTGAAGGGGTAAATACTATATTACCGCAAACGCAAACGATTATTGATAGCGTGAGTCCGGCTGGTGTTATCTATTAATAATTTGAACGTAATTGTTCAATTGAAGCGGGGCTGGCAGTATGTTATTAAAGAAAATAAAGAACTATCGTTAAAAATTGAGCAGAATATTAATCTGTTGGTTGCGAGGTATGATTCGTTAAATCCGGGCAGTTTTAGAACAGATTCAGTTACTGTAGAACTTGGTAATAATAAAGGCGAATGGAAGCCTCAAGAATTAGATTATCAATCTGAAGTAGATTTTTTTAATAATTTGATGCAAAAAGATACTTCTGTTACAGATAAAGCAATGACGTTAATGTATCATAATATGCGCAATCAACTTTTTGGGGATGGAAATAAAAGAACGGCGATATTAGCAGCGAATAAATTGATGATAGATCATGGTGCAGGATTGATTAACGTACCATTGGATAAGTGGGATGTTTGGAATGATTTGATCAGTAAATATTATTTGTCCGGCGACATGAAGACACTTAAGGATTGGACTTATGTGAATGGGATTCAAGGTGTGACTTTTGATCATAAGCAAAATTTACCGAAACCTAATATTAATTCTGAAGACTACGAATAAAATGTATAGCAAATATAAAGGTCTCCCAGAAAGACATTAACTTTCTAAGAGACCTTTTATTTGTTAGTATCGTGAAATAGCTAAAGAAATTAAATGATTTGTCCAGCCGTTTATTGGTAAAATAGTTTACTATTTCTTTACCTTAGTAAAATCATACTTTCTATATTTAAGTGCAACATTTTTATCC
>CAKNLX010000047.1 GCA_930989465.1 uncultured Lactobacillus sp.
TGAAATCTTTGAAAGAGAATTAGATCGCATCTATCAAACAGCCTAAACAAAAGTGTTCAAGTTATTATTGCAATTTACGAAAAAATATTAATGAATATATTATATATTACTAATAAAATATATAAAGAAAGCACCAATAACTATACTTGAGATAGCTATTGGTGCTTAAATTTTTGTGATCATAAATTATTTAACTTTGAGGATATCTTCTTTAGCATGGATTAATCTAGTAATGAATGCACAGTATGGTGTAGGCACACTATGTTTTAATCCTTTGCGCCAAACGGCTCCATCAATGTAATCGATCTCTGTCGGGCGGTTATTTTGTACCAGATCTTGGTACATTGAAGGATAATGTGGCGTATCAAATAAACTTTCAACATGTTGAATGACTTCGCTACGATCTAAGTTTACTCCTTCATATTGAGCAACATCTGCAAATTCTTGCACAATATTTCTGGTTAGTTCATCAGCTTCTTTAGTATAACCGAACTCTTTGCAGTTTGCACCAAGCAGAGCACATAGTGCATTAACCACACCGTTTACGCAAGCTTTGCGCCAAATTGAATACATTACATTTTCACTGTAGCTGGCATTAAGACCAGCATCACTCAAAATCTTGACGATTTCTTTAGTTTCATTTTTACCCTTAGGATCAAGACATTGAATTTCTACATTACCGTTATCGTTAGCGAAAGTAATGTGACTTGGAGCGGTCATCATGGAGGCCCACATCGTGACACCCATAATGATGTGATCGCGAGTGACAAATCTCTCTAGCACATCTTCGTGACCTAAGCCATTAAGCAAGCAGAGCACATAAGTATCTTTGCTAATGATTGGCTTCAGACTGTTTAACATATTTTCTAGCTGCATTGACTTGGTAAAGACGATTAACAGATCAACGCTTTCATGTTGCTCATCGATTTCTTCAGGACAGTAAATTGGCATCTTTTCCGCAATTTCTTCGTCCTTAACTCTAGCGACCACGCCATTTTCACGGATAGCGGCAATGTTTCTGTCCCAAGTATCGATTAAAGTAACGTCATTTCCAGCCTTCTTTAAATGCCAGCCGAATTTTGAACCCATAGCTCCAGCTCCAGCAATTGCAATTTTCATAAATTTAGCCTCCTAAATAATTAGTAATCGCTTTCAGCATAAGCTGAAATAGATAAATTAGCAATTGAAAAGAATGCTATAAATAAGTTATTATTAAAGTATGTAAACGGTATCATATTTTTGGAGGCTTATTATGGCTATTATTAATAATGATTTTCATGATGTTTTAACTGGAAGACATTCTGTACGTAGATTTGATCCTTCAGTAAAAATTAGTCGTGAAGAAATGACCGAAATGCTTAAAGAAACCATCACGGCACCATCTGCATGCAACTTACAGGCTTGGAGATTTGTGGTTGTTGATACAGATAAAGGAAGAGAAAAACTGCATAAATATTTTATGAAGTTTAACTTCCCACAGATCGATAAAAGTTCGGCAATTGTTCTATTCTTTGGCAATACTTTGGCTTTTAAAAAGTATAGTAAATTATGGCACAGTATGTATGAAGCCAAAAAGGTAACTAAGGAAGCTATGGATGCGGCTTTAAATACTTTTATGCCTTTATATGAAAAAGCACCAAAGGAAATGTTAGTTGCTGATTCAATGGTTGATACTTCACTTGCTGCAATGCAGTTTATGTTGATAGCTCGTGAGCATGGCTATGATACTAATGCAATGGCCGGTTATGATTCAACTAAGGCTGCAGCCACAATGGGACTTGACCCTAAGCAGTATGTTCCGGTGATGGCAATTGCGGTTGGTAAGCATGATCCAAAGGCTGAGCCTGAAATTGCTACGACTAGATATCAAATTTCAGATTTAGTTAATTTTGAATAATTGCTTATATAGAAACTTTTTTATGATGAAAAGACTAATAATAGGAGGGATCTATTATGAGGAAGAGATATTTGTTTTTGATGTCATTAGTTGCATTTTTTAGCATTTTCTTTGTAGGGATGCAAAGTCAAAATGTTTATGCAGCTAGTCAATATGGCATTGCTCGTAAATATACAACACCTAAGGCAACTCGGGGAACTTGGTACTATCGTGAAACTGACAAGTTCAGCAGTGATAAAAAGACCATTCATACTTTGAAAATTACTGCTCACACTGCTAACAAAGATAAGTTGTATGTACCTTCACAAAAATTCTTTAAGAAGAATGTATATAATGTTTCTTCAAAGAAGCGTAATGCTTTTATCAATAAGGTTATGAAGAAGAATATTTATGCAGCTTATAACTTTAAGAAGGGCTTTAACGTTAACAATTGGGTTAACTTGGCTGGTGATGGTGTTTACTACATCCCTGTAACCAGAACTGTTAAAGGTAAAAAGGTGAAGGCTTTGAAGATTGCTACTGGTGCTGATCAACATGCCAGCGCTTATGCATTCAAGACCAAGGCTTTAGCTAAGGCTGCTAAGTAATAGAAATCTTATTTTAATGAATATTTTAAAAAGACATAGTCAGATTAAATCCGACTATGTCTTTTTAAATGCCTGATAAGTGGTAAAATGTCGTTGAATTGGAAAGTTGAGGATGAAATGAAAAAGATTGGGAAAATATCAGTAATTTTGTTAGCAGGTTTAGCTTTAACTGGCTGCAGTCAAAAGCCTAAGCAAAAGACTTCATCTAAAGGTAGTGCAACTATCAAAGTAACTAAGAACAAGAAACAACCTACAAAGATGGGGCATTTGTCTGATCAAGATCTAAGTCCACAAAAAACAGTAGCAGTTGTAGTTGCATATGCTGGTGATCGTTATTCTGGTAGTTGGGACAAGGCTTTGCTTGATGGTAAGCAAAACGGTATTGAAGTCGATTTAAAGAATCAGTCAAATTATTCATATATGAATGAGGGTAGCGGCGTAGCCTATATGGTATCGGCAGATGCTGGATATACTCTTAAGCAAGTGAATGGAGAGAATATTTATTATCTCTTTTCAAATGGTAAAAAATTAGGATCTGTGACCATGAAGCAAATGGTTGATTATTTGAATAAACGTGACTCAGATAGTTTGGTAAATAGTTTAGCTCAAAATGCCAAGGTGAACGATGAGCGTTCGGATTCAGGCGATGATTCTTCAGATTCTGCTGGTAAAAAATCAAACTTACCAGGAGACGACGGATTGTTTAATGTGCCAACTGAATTTCAAGGTACTTGGTATACTTATAATGATGATAAAATGTCTATTATTAAAATAAGTCAAAACAAAATCAACGTTGATAATTACGTACAAGAATTGCATAAAGTAAAAGCTGGTTTTCTTGATAAATATACTTATGGTGATATGTCTGCATCATATCATAAAGCAACCAAAAATTGGGGAATGGCTGGTATGGGAAGTCAACGTGTTCATGGAATAAATTATATGAATGTCCGTGGTTGGATGCAGGAAGCAGGTGATGGAGACTTCTATGGCCTACATACTGAGAACGGTCAATCTGTTTTAGTCCTTGCTCAAGGAGCCGGTCCATGGGTAAGTGGCGTTGCCTGGAAGACACCACAACTTGCTCAACAATATAAGCATAAGAAATTTAAGGATTTGTATTACCAAGATGACTAATAATATGAGAAGGATACCGTTAATCTTAATGTTGGGGCCACAAGCTTCAGGTAAATCTAGTTTCATTAAGATGAACGATTTGCAAAACTATACTATCTCAGCTGATGAGATAAGAATTCGTTTAAATGGAATTAATTCAAATAATGGGCATCCCCAAATAAACTTTGTGAATCAAACTGAGAAAATCGTGTGGCAAATTTTTAATCAAATACTGCAAACACGGTTACAAAATGGCCTACCAACTATTGTCGATAATACAAATTTAGGCGGGCATGGATTTAATCCAATTAATGATATTTTGAAAAGAGTACCGGATAATTATCAAGTGTATGTGATCGATTGTTTTAAACCACTACTGGATGCCAATGATCCACTATGTGAGCAATCATTAACTCATGCGTTAAAAATTCTCGACCAACGCAATCGTGATCGAGAATATTCAGTGAATATGGATATTATTCAACGTTTTGTTGATTATTATGCTCACTTCGAAATACCAAATAAGGTAAAAGTGATTAGCTCTGCTGATCTGCAGAAAGTACAGGATTTGATTGATCTAATTCTAAATTTTAATAGGTAAAAAATCTAACCTAAATTAAAGAGTCAGCATACTATGGAATGCTATAGTGTGCTGGCTTTTTGTTATAATAAATATAAGAAATACGTTAACAAGGAAGATAAAATGAAAACATTAACTTTACAGTATACAATTAGTCAAAAAGGTTGGACGGATTTAAGACAGAACGGCAAGATCAGCATTGATGAGCAATCATATTTACTTAATGCGATTCGTACACAAGATCAATATTTCAAGAATATCTATCTTGAACAATATCTGTTGCAAAAGATTATTAAGGATACGTTACCAGAAGCAAAGAAGCCCATTTTGGCTAAAAAAATACCAATCTCTTGTACACCATTTCCTGAACATGTAACCGACCTGCCAGATGCCGGTGAAATCTTGTTGGAACTTGAAGTTCCAGAGAATGAGGTTATATCAGTTGATTATCGTACTTGGCTTTATTTAGCCAGCGAAGTACACAAGACAGTTGAAAAGTACAATAGCATGAAAGATATGAATACAATCTTGAAGTTGCCTGAAAAGAAATTAAAGATTGATAAGATGATGCGAGTTCAATTGCTTGATGTGTTAAATCCAGCTAAGACAATGAACTTTATCCCTGAACTCAAGTTAGATCAAGTCAAGAAGGCTTATCAGTCGGCTGATGGTCAACTTGAAGAACTTGAGGATTATTAAGCAGAAGAAGGTTAAAACTATGAAGAGGAGAGGCTATTTAATTGGTGCAGTAGCTGCTGGTGCATTGCTATTTAGTTTGAATACTAACGTTCAAGCTGCAACAGTACCAATTTCTGATAATGCAACCAGCTATGTGAAAAAAGGCAATCAATACCGTTTCTATTTCAAAGCACCAACCAGATTAACTGTTGCCACTAAGGCAAAATATAAGATCCTTAATACTTCAAATTGGGAATGCATCCCTTATAAGGGTAAAAACGAGAATACCAAAGTCTTCTATTTGCGTTCTGGTCATTACAATTTGACTACTAAATCTGGTAAAAATGTAAAGATTAAGACTAGCGCTACACGGATTACCAAGATCAGAAATAAGCTGGAGACTTTCTCTCATAAAACTTATCCGTTAGAAACGCGTTTTACCTCAGCTATCCCAATAAAAATAGGACAGACGGTTACTGGTATGACTGATATGTATCATACTGAAAAGCTGAATACGATGAATAGATATAAATTCACGCTGGATAAAGATCAAAAGGTAACGATGAATATGTCTGTTCAGCCGGTGTATGAGAATAGTCGGTCAAATATTTTTAACACTAATAATATTCAAATTGTGCAGGACACAGACTATGGTTATGCGTTAAATCCATGGAAAACCAAAGGAACCTTAAAAAATGGAAAATATTCCTGGAATTTAGAGAAAGGGACTTATTATCTAGAAAAAGGTTCTGCTCGTGGTCGTTTCAGTTTTAAGTTGACTAGCGAAGATACGAATGCTCTTCCAAGTACGCCTAAGGTGACTAAGGTTAGCTCAACTGAAGATGGAATCAAGGTTGATTATACTAAAGCTGATAATGCGACTGGTTATGGAATTTATGGTTCTTCTCTAAGACGGTATAGATCAAATGATCCTTTGCTTGATGCCGCATCAATGATTGGACATAGTAATTTCACCCCTGACGGCAATTATCCTGATGTTTTAACTCAGAAAATTTCAAAGAATAGACTGATTAACGGTGAAACTTACGATATTGCTGTTCGTGCGGTGAATGATGAAGAAGGTAGAAGCTTTAGCCCAGTTTCAGCAAATCAAAAGTTTACTTACTATATTCCTTTAAAGGGCAGTCATGAGAAACCACAGACGCCAATGCTTAAGGTTAGCTATTATAATGACCATGGTTCAGATGAACCATATATCAACATTGAATGGGACGTTAACCCAGAAGCTGATAGCTATGAGATTCAGTATAGATTGAAAGGTAGCAGTAAGTGGGCAACCTTCTTTAGCAAGGCTAGAAGCGGCGATATAGTAGATGATCCAACGAATGATTTTGGACAAGACTTTAAGAAGGGCCAAGTTTACGAAGTTCGCGTTCGTGCACTTCACAGTAATTTGATCAGTGACTGGTCCGAGGTTAAAACAGCACGCGTTGATGTTACGCCGAATAGGTAGAAAATAGTTAAAAATGTCTTTTGATT
>CAKNLX010000048.1 GCA_930989465.1 uncultured Lactobacillus sp.
TTGTTGTTTCTGCAGCCTTCAATTCTGTAGTACTTCTTACCGTTCTTAAATCTCATTTGACCACCGTAAGTAGTTACAGTTTGACCTCTGTACATCTTACCAGTACCTGGAGTACGACGGTATGATGACCAGTAAATGTAGGCATTGTGCTTCAAAGTACGTTGGTTACCAGTAATGTTAGTTACACGAACATATTCGTCCTTGTTAGCTACCTTGTAGTAAGTCTTACCTTTAATAGTTACAACAGTTGGAACAATGTCAATGTTATCGTAAGCGTAGTACATGTGACCTAAGTAGTTACCATCTTTGTCGTAAGCTCTTGAGTCAACCATTACTGGCAAAGTCTTGGTGTTAGTGTCACCAGCTGGCTTAACAAGTGATGAAGTCTTAACCCAAATGTTGCTTGAGTTAGCATCTGACTTAGACTTAGTTGAAACTTGTGAGTATGATACATTGTTAAGGGTTCTAGTTTGATCAGCAACGTAAACAGTGTCACCATCTTTGAAAGTAGTTGAAGCTGGTCTTACATTAATGCCATAAATGTGGTAAGTTGCGATTGAGCTTGCGCCATTAGCATATAGAGCTTGTTTGTGGCTTGAAGTAATTAAAACAGTGTATGTTGCAGTAGTCTTCTTACCAGTTAAACCAGTAGCAGTTAAAGTTACATTATAGTAACGTCCTGCTTCTGAAGTATTAACAGGATTTGAAGTTGCTTCTAGTGAAGCAGCTGTATTATTATTGCTGTTTTGTACAGCTGAAATAATAACTGGCTCACCATTACTATTTACAAAATTAGTTGGATTAAATTGTGAACCAACAGCTACTTGGAATATTTGACCATTAACACTCCCCTTGCTTTGACCATTCAATGACCAATTGATCACTGGATTTTGAGTAGTATCTGTAGTTGAACTTGAACCTGAAACTACAACTGGGATTTGAACAGTAGCTGTTTGCGTAGAAGTAGAACCTGTACCAGTTAAAGTAAGATTGAAATCACTAGTTGGTACCGCAGTAATATTCTTGTTATCTTTATCAAGAGTTACACCTGCATTCTTAAGAATAGCAGCAACTTCACTATCTTTAAGGTTAACTTTTTCTCCACTGGCATTATTCGTACTAAAGAAAACTAATCCTAAATCATTAATTGCCTTAGTAACACTAGCTACAGTATCTTTAGCCTTAATAGAAATAGTAGTTGGTACAACATTAGCTGTTTTATCGGTAGTACTTGCAGCATCAATTACTTGATTGCCATATGTAAAGTATGATCTATCTGTTGGCTTTGCTGTTGTTGCTGTAGTAGTACTTGTAGTACCAGTAGTGTTAGTTACTGTACCTAAACTAATAGCAGCGTTAACTGGAACAGCTGAAGCTGCTACAGGAGCAACTGCCAACAAAGCGGCAGCAGCCATACTTACAATTCTTGTATTCTTTCTCATAATTATGTGGCCTTTCCTTTCTGAAACAGAAATTCATCCTAAGCAGTAAGTTATATCTTCTTCTGCTTGTGAAATAATTATAGCATGTTACGAACCCGATTACTAAAAACAGGATCGACTCGTGTGTGTGATTTTAAGAATACCTCCTAAAATCACCAGTAATACCCTACCCTTTATTTGTTAAACTGTAGTTACCGGACTTTTACAATTAAGATTCAAAACATTACATTTTTGTGAAGTTTTAAACAAGTTATTGATTTATGACAGAACTTATGTGTGTTAAGAAATGGTAATTTTAACACTTGTTCGCTTAAAAAAATTAAACCTCTTAGATTTTTTGATTAGAAATAATTGCTTCATGTTCTTTAATATGCTCAACTCGCCCTGCATCCCCCGCAATAAGTAACAAATATAATGCCTCAATCATTGTCATACTTGCCACGCGTGAGAAATAATACTGCGATTGCATCACCGTCTGCCGCACTGCTGTCTTTAAATGCACATCAGCTAATAGCGCAATCGGTGAATCATCGCGATTGGTGATCGCAATCACCGGCATCCCTTTTTGTTTGGCTACCTTAATTTGCTTAATGATTCCCGCTGCTTCACCTGAATTCGAAATCACCAACAAGCAATCCTTTTTACTCAGGTTCATTGTCTGCGCAATTGCCGTTTCAATCGTGCCACCCGAATCAATTGCCAACAAGCCAATCTGATTAAACTTATACACTGCATCAGCGGCCACCGGATAAGTATCGCCCTCCGCACTAACCTGCACAATTCTGCTTTCAGTCAAAAAATGCAGCACCTGATCTAATTTGGCTTCAGTCACATTCTCCAAAGTCGCCTTAATCTCGGCGACTTTATTTTTTTCAATCAATTCCAAATTAGCACTAGCATCATCACGTGACATATTTTGAAGTGACACACTTTCAGTTGCATTCTGAGCTAGTTGAATTTTTAAATCATGAAAACCTGTCAAATCTAAATTATGACAAAAACGCGTCACCGAAGCATCACTTACTTCAGCTTCAGTTGCTAATTTTGAAATCGTGTAATTTACTACCTGTTCAGGTTGTTTTAGGACCACTTGAGCAATCTTTTGATCACTGGCTGACATTGTCGCTAATTTACTATAGATTGTATCGATAATTTTAGTCATTATTCTCACCTTTTCTGTGCCAAAATTATATCATCAATGTAATTAATTTTCACAATTTTATTTTTAAAGAAAATAAATTTATATTTTGATTGACGAAAATCATTTACCAAGGTAGTATGTATTTGTAAATAATTTTCACAGGAGAAAATAAAATGAAAATTAATTCGATAAGTGCCCTCGCTTTAAGTAAAATCAAGCCGAAAATGACTATTTCTCTTGGCGGCGGAAGCAATGTATTTAAGTTAGCTCAAGCGATTGCACAGCATAACTTAGACATCACATTATATTCTCCATCCGAACTTACTCGCTTTAGGTGCAAAGAACTTGGATTAGAGCTTCTTCCATCTACTGCAGCGACTAAGATCGATATTGCTTTTGATGGTTGTGACAGCATTGATAAGAATTTTAACGTTCTAAAAAGTTTGGGTGGAATTCATCTTTTTGAAAAACAGGCAGCACAAATTGCCAAACAGTTTATCCTACTCTTGCCCAGTGAAAGGATACAACCGATTCTGAATCCTAAAATTCCACTTTGTCTTGAAGTGGCACCGCCTTGTGTTAATCAAGTACAGAAGTATTTAAGCAGTTTACATTTAACTAGTAAGATTCGACAAGATAGTTCAGTAGCTGCATTTGCCCGTACGCCTTTGGGCAACTACTTAATCGATGTTTTTAACGAAGATTGGCACAATATCACTGAACTTAATCGTCAACTTTGTTTACAAAATGGCGTAGTTAGTTCTTCACTATTTGAAAACTTAACTACTTCATTAATTACTGAAAAAGACGGAGAAATTATTGAACTTAAGAGAGGTAATGATCATGAAAAAATTTAATTGGGGAATTATTGGTACTGGCTGGATTGCACATGATATGGCTGATGCTTTGAACAAAGTCAACGGCGAAATTTATGCTGCCGCAAATCCAAATGAAGAAGCACTCCGTGCCTTTGTCCAAGAAAAACATGTACAGCATGCTTTCACTAATCCTGATGAAATGATTAAGGATCCTAGCATTGATATCATCTATATTGCTACCCCACACACTTTCCACTACGACTACATCAAAAAGGCCCTCAATGCTGGCAAGCATGTCTTTTGCGAAAAGGCAATTACTGTCAATGCGCGGCAATTTGATGAAGTGGCTCAATTAGCCAAAGAGAAGCACCTAATATTAATGGAAGGCTTTACCCTTTATCACATGCCAATCTACCAAAAGATGCAAGATATGATTAAGGCCGGCAAATTTGGTGAAATTAAAATGATCCAAATTAATTTTGGTTCACTGAAGGACTACGACCCGCAAAATCGCTTCTTTAATAAGGATCTCGCTGGTGGTGCATTGCTGGATATTGGCGGCTACGCAACTGCTTTTGCTATTAGTTTCATGGATGAATATCCTGAAAGTATCAATACCACGGTAAAATTCTTTGAAACTGGTGTTGACGAAGAAAGCGGCATTATTTTAAAAAATTCGAAAGGCCAAATGGCAGTGATGTCATTATCGATGCTGGCCAAGCAGCCTAAGCGCGGACTGGTTTCGGGCACCAAAGGTTATTTCGAAATCAATCAATATCCTCGCGGCACTGAAGCTTATATTACTTACACCCAGAGTGCTCATGAGGAAAGCTATGATAAGGTTACTGCCGGGGATGCTGATCAGGCTCTTGAATATGAAGTCACTGATTTTCAAAAGTATATTGAACAAGGCCATGACGAAGGCGAATTGGAAAAATCGCGGATGATCGCTCACATTTTAACCAGCATTAGAACTGCCTGGGGCATGACTTATCCATTTGATAACGAGGAATAATTAGTTGGATTTCAAAAGGGATCGATACATAACATCGGTCCCTTTTATTTGCACTTATTGCTTATTTTCTGCGACATATTTTTCTAGTCGTTTCAAGCCTTCTTTGATCTGATCCATCGACGTTGCGTAAGACAAACGAATATATCCTGCTCCACCTTTAGCAAAAAATGAGCCCGCAATTACAGCAACATGCCCCTTTTCAGCCAAATCATAAATAAACTTGGTATCATCTTGTTCCAAGCCTGCTGGAATTTTGGCAAAAATGTAGAAGGCACCTTTAGGCTTAACGCATTCAAAGCCTAACTTGGTTAATCCTTCATAAAGCACATCACGCCGCTTTTGGAATTCTTTCTTCATTGGTTCCGCATCGTTCATTCCATTGCCTAGTGCTTCTTCAGCTGCATCCTGCATTGGCGTTGGTTCCGTCGTTGTGATTGCTTGGTGAATCTTAGCCAGTTGATCCAAAATCGGCTTAGGCGCAGCTACCACACCGATTCTATAGCCAGTCATTGCCCAAGCTTTTGACACGCCATTCATTAAAACAACTTGATCATGTAAAGTCTTTTCCATCGAAGCATGTGGCTGATCATAATTAAGCTCACTATAAATTTCATCACAAAGAACAAAAACCGGCTTATCTCGAACAACATCTGCTAAGGCATCAAGTTCATCTTGTGAATACATCACACCTGTTGGATTGGTAGGATAATTCATGACAAGCGCCTTAACGCGATCACCATACTTGTCCAATGCTGCCTGCAATTTTTGCGGCGTTAATTTGAAATCATCAGCTGAAGTATCAAGCTGTACCACTTCAGCTCCCATCGATTGTGCATCCCCAATGTACAGTGGGAAAATCGGCGTTGGTACTAAAACTACATCGCCCGGATTAATGACTGCAGTTAAAAAATCATAGATAGATTCCGTAACCCCGTTCGTAATCAAAATTTCATCAGCAGCATATTTTTGACCATATTTTTCCGCTAAAAACTTTGCTGCAGCCTGACGCAATCCCGGTGTACCATTAGATGGTGCATAGTGGGAATGATTGTTAGCGATGCTTTCTTGGGCAGCTTTTTTAATATGCTCAGGCGTATTAAAATCTGGCTCACCCACCGTAAACTTGACAATATTTGGTATCTTACTGGTATAAGC
>CAKNLX010000049.1 GCA_930989465.1 uncultured Lactobacillus sp.
AATTCTCCGCTAATAATTAACAAAATTTGGGACATTTTCCCTTATTATTGACAGAAATACATCAGCTTTTGCACATCTTTAGGCTATGTTTTGTTATAATGATTGTAGTTTTGGAGGATAAACAATGTCATCAATTCAAACTATTATTATTGTCGCCGTTGTAATCCTTATTATTGTAGTCGTTGCTTTAATGTTGCTCATTAATCGTAAGCAGTTGCGAGAAGTCGAGGTAATCGATGCAGCTCTTAATGAAATCGAAGATATGCACCTTGAAGATGATATCAAACGACTGAATAAAATGGATTTGGCGGGCGAAAGTCTAACCACATTAAATACTTGGCGTAAGAGTTATAAAGAAGCTTCAACTAAAAAATTGCCACGCGTAAAGAAGTTAGTTGAAGAAGCGGCAAATGAAAATGCAACTTACAAACTTTTTAAAGCCAGAAAGAAAATAAAAGAAGCACAGCAAATAATTAAACCGGCTTTAGAAGATGCTCGCAATACTAAGGCAGTGTTTACTGAATTGCTTGAATCCAATAAAGAAAATCAAATTCAGTATGATGCTTTAATTAAAGTCTATCGTGAATTGAGAAAAGACGTTTTAGCTAATTCATTTGAATATGGTACAGCAATTGATCAAATTGAAGATCAACTTGCTTCAATGGAGAGCGATTTTGAAGAAGCTAAGAATCTTTCATCTCAAGGAGATCACGTAGAGGCTAAGCGAGTTTTATCTAAGATTCGCATGTCTTTAGCAGCTTTACAAAAACAACTGCCTAAAATCAAAGATGGCTATCATCAATTAGAAGTAGTTTTCCAAGATCAGCTTAAGGAATTATCTAATGTTTATAAGAAGATGATTTCAGAAAAGTACTATATTACTAAGGTTGATGTTTTAAGCAGAATTAAAGACATTCATGATCAGATTGATAGTGCTCGTAAACTATTGGCAGAACTAAAAGTCGATGAATTAGCTAACGAAAATAAAAAGATATCTAGTGAAATCGATGGCCTTTATGACATTTTAGCTAAGGAATATAAAGCTCGTCCTTTTGTCGAAAAGAATCAAAGCAAGATGTTAGCTTTAATTTCTCACCAGCAAACGGCATCTAAAAAGTTAGTTGAGAAATTGCAACATATTGATGAGAGTTATGAATTAACTCATGGCGAACTTGAAAAAAGCAAAGAGCTTGAAAAAGAAGTTAATAACATGAATCGCCAATATACAGTTGATACGCAAAATATAGCTGATGGCAAGGGCGTCTATTCTGCAATTCAAGATTCATGGTTAGAAATGTTAGATCGCTTGCGTGAGATTGATGCTGAGCAAATTAAAATGTCGACAGATGTTGATGGCCTATACGATTCAGAAAATGTTGCTAATGATTCAATTAAGCACTTTAAGCAAGAGGTTTCATTAGTTTATCGCCGTCTTGAAAGACGTAGTTTGCCAGGAAATCCAGATAGCTTTATTCAAATGTATACTTTAGTCGTTAACGAAATTGGTCATGTTAGTGATGAATTAAGTCAAGTCAGAATTAATATGGAAAAGATTTCTAACGAATTAATTCAAATTTCTGATGATGTTGAACGACTTAAGCGTGAAGCAGACGATATTATCAATTCTGCTAACTTAGTTGAGTTAACGATGCAGTATTCAAATAAATATGCTGATAAGGATACGATTAAGCAAGCACAAAAGAAGTCGATGCAACTTTACGATGAATATAATTATAAGGAAGCATTGGATACCATTGCTACTGCAATTGAAAAAGTAGAGCCAGGTAGCTATCAACGACTTGAAAATGCATATTATTCTGAACAAAAAGAATAAATAATTGAAGCTTTTCATTATTTAAGCTAAAATCTAATAGTCACTAAACGGTCAAGTAGTTGACCGTTTTTTATTAGGGGAGTTTTGAACGTGATTTATTTTGATAATAGTGCAACAACAAAAATAGATCCTCAAGTTTTAGATACCTATAATAAGGTAGCAACTAATATTTGGGGCAATCCTTCAAGTTTGCATAAGATGGGTGACCGTGCGCATCAAATGCTTGAAGCTTCACGCAAACAAATTGCAGACTTGTTGGGCGTTAAACAACATGAGATTTTCTTTACCTCAGGTGGTACAGAATCAAATAATACTGCAATTAAAGGAACAGCAATTCAAAAGCGTGAATTTGGTAAGCATATTATTACTTCCAGTGTAGAACATGCTTCTGTAGCTAATAGCTTTAATGCTTTAGAAAATTTGGGTTGGCGCGTTACACGTTTGCCAGTTGATAAAGAGGGTAGAGTTAATGTCAACGATTTGAGAAATGCCATTGACTCAGATACTACTCTGGTTTCAATTATGGGTGTCAATAATGAGATCGGCACGATTCAACCAATTGATGAAATCAGTGATTTGCTTGAAAATTATCCAACTATTCAATTCCACGTTGATAATGTTCAAGCTTTAGGCAAGAATATTTGGGATAGGGTCTTTACACCACGAGTTGATTTATCAAGTTTATCAGCGCATAAGTTCCATGCACCACGAGGCATTGGTATCCTTTACAAAAAAGAAGGCAAAATGCTTACTCCGCTTCATGATGGAGGTGGCCAAGAAAAGGGACTTCGTTCCGGTACCGAAAACTTACCAGCTATCGCAGGTATGGCTAAGGCTATTCGTTTGCTTTTAGAAAACGAACCTGAAAAGGCAAGCCGTGAAGCAGCAATTAAGGCTAAGATCGTTGACTATTTGAAAGATAAACCAGGTATCGATATCTTTTCACCAGTAAGCGACGGTTTTGCACCACACATTCTTTGCTTTGCATTAGAAGGAATTCGTGGTGAAACCTTAGTTCATACTTTAGAAGATCAAGACATTTATACCTCAACTACTTCTGCTTGTGCATCAAAGACTGCAGATGAAGCCAGCACCTTGGTTTCTATGCGAATTGATGATAAGATTGCTACTAGCGCAATTCGTTTGAGTTTTGATGAAACAAATACGCTTGAGCAGGCAGATGAGTTTATCAAGGTCTTTGATAAGATTTATAATCATTTTGCTAAAATTAATCACTTGGGAGAAAATTAATGGAATATACAGAAGTTATGGTCCGTTACGGGGAACTCTCAACTAAGGGAAAGAACAGAAAGGACTTCATCAATCGTTTAGCTAGCAACGTTGAAAAGGTCTTAAAAGATTTCCCTCAGATTGACTTCCATCCTCGTCACGACCGGATGCATATTGTTTTAAATGGCGCACCTTTTGCGGAAGTAGATAAGCGCTTGAAGAAAGTGTTTGGTATTCAAACCTATTCACCAGCTATTAAGATTCCTAAAACTTTAGAAGATATTGAAAAGACTTCTTTAGAATTAATGCAGGAAACTTTTAAGCCGGGCATGACCTTTAAGGTTAATACTAAGCGTAGTGATCACAAGTTTGAATATGATACTAATCAACTTAATAACTTGGTTGGTGATTACTTATTTGATCATATCGATCACTTAAAGGCTGAAATGAAGCACCCTGATCTAGTACTTAGAATTGAAGTTCGTCAAGATGCTGTTTACATTTCAAACCAATTGCTTCATGGTGTCGGTGGGATGCCTGTAGGTACTGCCGGCAAGGCTGTCATGATGCTTTCAGGTGGTATTGATTCGCCAGTTGCTTCATGGCTTGCACTTAAGCGCGGCGTAGATATTGAAATGGTCCACTTCTTTAGCCCGCCTTACACTACTGAAAAGGCTTTGGCTAAGGCTAAGGAATTGACAGGAATCTTGGCAAATTATGCCGGCAAGATTAACTTTATTGCTGTGCCATTTGCTGAAATTCAAGAAACAATCAAGGAAAAGTTGCCAGAAGGTTACTTGATGACGGTTCAGCGTCGTTTTATGTTACAACTTGCAGATCGTATTCGTGCAATGCGCGGTGGTTTAGCAATCTTCAACGGTGAATCAGTAGGTCAAGTTGCTTCTCAAACTTTGCAATCAATGGTTGCAATCAACGACGTAACTACCACGCCAGTTATTCGTCCAGTAGCTACAATGGATAAGACTGAAATTATTGCTAAGGCTGAAAAAATTGGTACTTTTGATCTTTCAATTCAACCATTTGAAGATTGTTGTACTATTTTTGCCCCACCACGTCCTAAGACTAAGCCAAAGCTTGAAAAGGCTCGTGAATATGAAGCTCGTCTTGATGTTGAAGGACTTATTCAAAGAGCTTTGGATGGAATTGAAGTAACGCCAATTTATCCAAATGAAAAGTTCTTGGACGATAAGGCTCAAGAAGACGCAGACTTATTGTAAAAATTTAGCTAGAAGTCAAACTTCTAGCTTTTTTTATAGGTGAAATATGAGAATTGATAAATATTTAGCCAATATGAATGTTGGTTCCAGAAAAGAAGTTCATCAATTAATAAAAAAAGGTGTAGTAGCTGTTAATGGTAAAACTGTTAAAACACCAAAAGAAAAGATCAATGAAAATGATGTTGTTACAGTTAACGGCGAAGAAATAGCTTATCAAAAATACCATTACTTTTTACTGAATAAACCCAAGGGCGTCCTTTCTGCTACAGAGGATCGTAGTCAAAAGACAGTTATCTCATTGCTTGATTCGCAAGATCAGTATCAAGGAATTGTGCCGGTAGGCAGGCTTGATAAAAATACTACTGGTCTGCTTTTATTAACAAATGATGGTCAATTAAACCATGAACTGTTAGCACCAAATAAGCATGTTGCCAAAGTTTATCGGGCACAAATTACTGGTGTAGCAGATGAGGAGACCGCTAAAACTTTCGCGTCTGGCATGACGTTAGGTGATGGAACTAAATTAAAACCCGCTAAGCTGAAGATTTTAAAGCAAGATAAAGAAAATGATACTTCTGAGATTGAAATTGAAATCAGTGAAGGTAAGTATCACCAAATTAAGAGAATGTTTGGTGCGGTAGGGATGAAAGTTACAGCTCTTGATAGAAGATCAATGGGCAATTTGCATTTACCGGCCGATTTGAAGCGCGGAAAATACGTGGAGCTTAGTTTGGATGAAGTTAAGAATATAAAATAATTTGGCATTTAGGCATTAAACTAAATGCTTTTTTGTTACAAAATGTGCAAATAGTTCATAAAATCTTCCATATAGAAGATCCTATGACTTTTTCCTCCCATTTAAATAACATTATCTATGAAAGCGTGGAGGAATAAGATGACAATTGGACAACAGTTAAAAAAGTTTAGATTGTTATTAGGTCTGTCTCAGGCCGATATGGCTGCAGGAATAGTGACAGCGTCTTTTTATTCAAAAGTAGAACGTGATCAAAGTGAAATT
>CAKNLX010000050.1 GCA_930989465.1 uncultured Lactobacillus sp.
CCAGTATGATCAAAACCATTACCAGTATAAATAATCAATGATGGCGCATCAGTATTCACGGTCACCTTACGTTCATTTGAACTTAAAACAGCGCCAGGCCGATTGCCATTTAAAATAAATGGATGATCCATGCCTCCTCTGTCTTTGATTTGAGGATCGTCAGCTTCCAAAGCATCCCCTACACGCTTAGTCTTTCTAAAATCAAAAGCAGTGCCAGCAACTTCTTCCATTCCACGATCAGGCATTCCAGAGTGATCAACTGGCAAATAATAATCAGCATTCATTTTTAGCTTAAGATCTTTGATATTATCTTTTTCACCCAACGTAAAGTAAACATGATTTACCGGATTAAAAATAGTTAATTGGTCACTCACGGCATTAATTGAATAATGCAAAGTATCATCATTGTCCAATTCATATTTGACGTGAATCTTTAAATTGCCTGGATAATCATTATGACCATCTGGATCAAATAACGTTAAATCTACTCGTGCACTGTTTTCATCACAAGAAGGTTCAAAATCCCATACTTCAGTATCTGTACCAATTCCGCCATGAATGTGATTCTCACCTTCGTTGATTGGCAATTGATGAATTTCAAGACCATGTCTCCATTGACCTTTTCTGACTCTACCGGCAATTCGGCCAACTGTACCACCTAAATAATTTCTTTCTTGAGAATAATCAGCTGGTGAATTTAATGACAAAATCATATTCTTGTCGTTAAGCAAAACTTTTTCTAGCGTTGCACCATAGTTAAGTACCTTAACAACCATGCCGTTGTCATTTTTTAAACTAATTTCACAAAGATCTTTGCCATCTTTTCGACCATATTTATTAAAACTTGTTTTCATGTTCTCGCCTTTTCTCTTTGTATTCGCTTTCATTAATATTATAAAGTATTTCTTATCAATAACATATGCGTTACCGGTAACAAAAAGCGAGACCCTCAAGATCTCGCTTCAATTACTTTACTTAATCTTTTTGGTTAAAGCTGTAATAAATTTATCCCAGCCTTCATCACCGTCTGCATC
Organism: uncultured Lactobacillus sp.; assembly: GCA_930989465.1. Classification (GTDB taxonomy): domain Bacteria; phylum Bacillota; class Bacilli; order Lactobacillales; family Lactobacillaceae; genus Lactobacillus. The sequence goes on from CAKNLX010000050.1 coordinate 1,035, forward strand.
ATTCTTAAACACGCCAGCATCCTGAAGAACTTGTTCAAATACTTCGACAAGTGATTGCTGCATTACTTGATCAACATTGTCCCAGCTAATTTCGTTTTCAGCCTTAACTTGATCAGCCCATTCTTTATGACTAGCAGCCATATTGTTATCTTCACCCAGCCAGTATTTCTTTACTTCTTCAAGTTCACTCTTAAGACGTCCTGGCAAAATAGCACGACCCATTACTTCAATTAAGCCGATGTTTTCCTTCTTAATGTGCCATAACTTTTCGTGTGGGTGGAAAATGCCCAAAGGATATTGATCACTAGTATTGTTATCACGCAAAACTAGATCGAGCACGAAGTTCTTGCCTTCACGGTGCATGATTGGCGTTACCGTGTGGTGACGAGTCTTACCATCGTAAGCTTTAATGCTGCGTGCAGTGTCTGAATAGTTATCCCAGAATTTGATAATCTTTGCACCAAGGTCAATTAAGTCAAGTGAATTTTCACTAGTTAAACGCAAGTCGCTCATTGGCCAGTCAACGATCCCAGCCATTACAGTTGGATATGAATCAAAGACAATGGTCTTCTTGATGCCCGCCTTCATCATTGGGAAGGTATGACGGCCACCTTGATAGTGCTCATGAGCTAACATTGAGCCACCAACAATTGGTAAATCAGCATTTGAACCAACAAAGTAATGTGGGAACATCTTTTCAATTTCTACCAAATTAATTAAAGTTTGTTGATTGATCACCATTGGGATGTGCTTTTGATCAAGGAAAATGCAGTGTTCATTGAAATAGGCATATGGTGAATATTGGAAGCCCCATGGACGACCAGCAATATTCATGCGAATAATTCTCAAATTAGAACGCGCATTTTTACCATAGCCACCAACATAGCCTTCGTTTTCAAGGCAAAGAGCACATTGTGGGTATTTTTTGCCAGTTGCATGAGCCGCTGCTGCGATAGCCTTTGGATCTTTTTCTGGCTTGGACAAATTAATCGTAATTTCAAGGCCATGTCCTTTTGAACTAGTTCCTGAAAAGACAACATTTCTGGCAATAGCTTCTTTTTTAACGTAATTGTTGTCTTCACATAATTTATAAAACCAATCTGTAGCTTTCTCTGAAGACTTTTGCATTTTTTGCCAGAAAATACTATTAGTCTTAGATGGTGTTGGCGTTGCTAAATCATATAATTGATCATTCAGGACTTCACGTGAAGTGATGTCGTCAGGAATTTTTTCATTTTTAACGGCCAAGTCAACTAATTGCTTGGCAGCTGGCTTATCGTTTTCTTCTTCATCATGATCACCAACTAATCCTCTAATTTTGTTAATAACATATACTCGATCTAATGGCTCGTAAGCACCGCTATTAATAACTTCATCCGCAAATTTTTCAATAACTTTCATAACTTTCCCTTCTCACACTAATTAAATTCTCTTAGTACCATCAACGATTTCTGCATCATAGAAGCTAGCATCATAACCGATTGTATCGCGGTAAATCTTACCAACATTCTTCTTAAAGTTCTCAGCCTCTGACTTCTTAACAATAGCAATTGCACTACCGCCAAAGCCACCGCCGATCATTCTGGCACCGAGCACTCCAGGTTGTTTCCATGAAGCTTCTGCCAAAGTATCGAGCTCTTTACCAGTTACTTCATAATCATAGTGAAGAGATTCGTGAGAAGCATTAATTAAACGACCAAGTTTTTCAAGATCGCCGTCTTTCATTGCTTGAGTTGCACGTAAAGTTCTTTGATTTTCACTAATTGCATGACGCGCACGTTTAATTTCTGTTTCATCATTGATGAGGTAAGAATATTCATCAAAAGTATCGTTATCAAGTTCACCTAATGCCTTAATATCAAGCTTTTGTTGCAACTTTTTAAGAGCACGACCACATTCAGCAACCCTATCATTATAAGCAGAATCAGCTAAAGTATGTGGTTTATTAGTTGCCATGATAATAATTTCGTAATCGCCTAATGCAAGTGGCATGTATTCATACTTTAAGGTGTTGCAGTCTAAGAAAATTGCACTATCTTTTTTACCCATAATGCAGGCAAATTGATCCATAATTCCTGAATTTAAGCCGACAAATTCATTTTCAGTTCTTTGACCCATCTTGGCTAGGCTAACGCGATCAACGTCTAAGTTAAATTCATCTTTCAAGATGATTCCCATTAACATTTCAATGGCTGCACTAGATGAAAGACCTGAACCTGATGGCAAATTAGCTTCGATATATAAATTAAAGCCATGATCAATGCCATTATATTTCTCACGTAAATAAGTGATCATACCCTTGAAATAGTTAGCCCAGAAACGGTCTTCATCTTTTTCAGCAGTTGTATCATCAATATCAAATTCAACGATCTCGCCATCTACGTTGCCTGAGAAAAGACGTACTTTCTTGTCTTCTCTTGGACCATAAACTCCATAAACACCTAAGCTAATTGCGGCTGGGAAAACATGCCCACCATTATAGTCGGTGTGTTCACCAATAACGTTAATTCTACCTGGTGAGAAGAATACATCTTGTCCCTTTTCACCAAAAGTTTTTTCGTATTCAGTAAGTAATTCTTCTTTATTCATTGTTTGTACCTCAAGTTTGTACTGTAATCGTTTTCAACTACTAGTATATCTCTTTCACTTCTTTCAGTAAATAGTTTACTATAATAAATAAAATATTTAATTAGGTAAACTAAAAAAGCCAGACGTTTATCTGCAAAAAAATAGCCTTTGCTCACACTAAGACCATTTTGCTTATTAAAATTTTCTTTCACCATGTTGATAAACTTATTTATCAGCTTGTTCAACTGCAGATACGTCTTTTAACGGATTATCTTTCAGCACTAAGAAATCTGCATATTTTCCTACTTCTAAAGAACCGTAATCTTGATCAATCTTAAGTAATTCCGCAGATCCTAAATTAGCTGATGTTTTTTTTCTTATATTTAGAGGGTATTTATACTATCGTACTGGCTACTAGATTACCCACTATTTGTACTAGTATTTAAAGCAGGCGTCATTTTCACTATCGTTTTAATGATCTTAGAACTATTTATAAAAAATATATAAGCAACACAAAAAGGAAGTTAGACATTTCGCCTAGCTTCCTTATTTATTGATCTAAATTCGAGGGAAAGAAATAGGATTTGTTACTTGGTTAAGACTTGGACATCCCATCCTTTCATTGAACTCTTAGCTTTTTCACCAGTTAAGATGTCTTCATAATCCGCAAATTTATTTGGCAATTCTCTTTCTTCATTGCTCATGTTAAGCACGAAGTAAAGTTTCTTGCCATCTGCTGTAACGCGCTTAGTTACTTCAAGCTTATGGCTGTCGCAAACTAATGATTCAACTCCAGTTTCAAGCACAATGTGGTTGAATAATTGTGTCAAACCTTGGTGACCTAACTTGGTTCCAACGTACCAAGCCTTGCCTTTGCCATAATCATTTTCAGTAATCGCAGCAGTGCCAGCGTAAAACTCATCAGCGTAGCTTGCCAAAACTTTGGCCTTATTTGGATGAATCAAATCACACATTAAGCTGGTTTCGTATTCCTTGTCATCCATCTTAACTCTAACTTTTTGACCTAGAACCATTGCGTCGCTTTCTTCAACCCAGATGCCGGTGACATCTTTCAATGGACCAGGATAGCCGCCAAGGTAAACATTGTCAGTTGAATCAACCATACCTGACATGTAGGTAGTAACGAAGTGGCCGCCCTTTTCAACATAGCTGTTGATCTTTTCAGCTAAACCTGCTTTAACCATGTAAAGCACTGGTGCAACAACCAAGTCATAGTTACTAAAGTCATCATCAACACCAATAATATCGGTTGGAATGTTGCGTTCACAGAATTGACGGTAGTAGTCCAAAATTGAGTCAACATAATTCAAATCTTGAGTAATGCCATCAACATATTCGTATGACCAGAAGTTGCTCCAATCAAAGACAATTGCGACTTTAGCTTTAGTCTTTGAACCTAAGATTGTTGGACCAGCCTCCTTTAATTTTTGACCCAAATCAGCCAATTCACGGAAGGCTCTAGTATCGGTTCTTTGTGAATGAGCAATAATTGCACTGTGGAATTTTTCGGAACCACCCACTG
>CAKNLX010000051.1 GCA_930989465.1 uncultured Lactobacillus sp.
TTGCTTCTTGTTTACCACCAAAATAAGTGATTTTTCCTTCCGCTTTCTGTTTTTTGCGCCACTCCAAATCAACAAATTCTTCAGCCGGTGTAAAAATAAATGCTAAGTTAGCGCCAAAATCACCAATTCGTTTATTTTTCACTAGTTCATTCATAATCGCTAAAGCTATTGTCACCTGAGTATAATGGCCACAAGCTTGAGCTGCTCCTGTTTCACTATCAGCATTTCTATGCCCCGGCTGGTATAGTGAATCTAGTTCTGCAATAATTCCAATAGTCTTAGTTTGGTGATTATTAAACACCACTTTTATCCCTGTATTGCAGAAATGTTCGACTTTTACCATAGGAGTGATTTCATGAATAGCTTCTTCTATCGCCTCAGAAGTTTTATACTCCTTATATCCCAACTCCGGATTATTTAGTAGATAATCTGCTAATTCCCGCATTCTTGGATAGTATTCTTGAAAACTCGACATTCAATTCCCCACTTTTTCAAATCATCAATATTACATTTGATGGTTTAAATAGTACAGCGATATTCAAGCTGAAGCAAGAACAATTTTCAATTATAATAAATAAATAGTTTGTATTTTAAATAACGATAAGCATAAATAAAGCATCACTTACAAGAAAAATCTCACAAGTGATGCTTTATTTGTAGTAAAAAATATTTAGAATTTACGTAAACCATGTTGGTAAACTTGCTTGTCTTTTTGGCCGACTGCAGCAACATTTTCTAATGGATTATCCCGCAAAACTAGGAAATCCGCATATTTGCCCACTTCAAGTGAACCATATTCTTGATCAACCTTAAGCAATTCAGCACTACCCAAGCCGCCTGCTCTTAAAGCTTGATAATTTGTGGCTCCTGCTCTAACCAATTCCACTAATTCATTAGGTGTATCAGAGAAGCGATTGAAATATGTTCCTGCGTCTGTCCCCATTGCCAGTCTCACCCCCTCCTTGATCGCATGGCCGACATGATTATAAAAGTCATCAACTACTGCACACATCTTGCGGTATGAGAACTCAGGTACAACATCTTTTCCATGAACGACGATTGTCCGACCTGCAGTCAATGTTGGTGACAAAAATGTACCTTGTTTTTTCATCAAAGCCAAGTCATTATCATCTAAATAAAAACCATGTTCTACAGAATCAACTCCTGCAACAACTGCATAATGAATACCAAGTCGTCCCTCGGCGTGAGCACAAACTGTCATATGCTTGGAATGAGCCTCTTCTACTGCCATCTTCATTTCTTCAAGCGAAAGCTCAGTATCATCTACTTCATCCCCAAGTGACATAATTCCACCGGTAGCCATCAACTTGACATTTTTTGCACCTTTGGCAAATTGTTCTCGGACTGCTCTACGCATGTCCTCTGGACCGTTAACCAAATGACTAGCATTTTGCTCTCCATTTAACCCCACCTTGAAATCACCATGTCCGCCGACAATTGACATTGTCATTCCAGTTGGCATCACTTGAGGACCTTCAAAAGGATACTGCTTGCGCATCTGCACTAATTTACAGTCAACATCAAAGGATGTGCCACAACTACGAACATAAGTCACACCAGTTTGTAAAGCTTCACGCAGATCCCGCAGTGCTGCATAAGTAGTCGAAGCTTCAGTAGTCGGAAATCTTTTCTTCAAGTCAGAATCAAGCCCCATGTGAGTATGTGAATTAAGCAAACCGCTCATCACATATTTCCCTTTAAGGTCAACTTGTTTGTCAAAATCTGCTGTGCATTTTCCCTTACCTTGATCGGTCAATTTACCTGTTTCATCATCAACGACAAACCAAGCATTATCTACTAGATTATCTTCATTACCAACGAATAAATTACAATTTACAAAAGCTGTTTTAGTCATTATTTTTCTCCTAATTATTACTTACAGATGCATCCTTAAAGCTGAAATTACCACCCAAGAATTCTACATTTTTAACACTTGGTCGAACCATCCAAGCTTGACCATCATGGAATAATGGCGTCAATCCTTGTTGATCAGTTAAAACACGTTCTGCATTATACAAATCTTCTAATCGCTTAGTAGGATTTAATTCCTTATCTGAATTATTCATATACTTGTCAAAATCTTTGTTAGACCATTTACCGAAGTTATAACTTTGTCCTGTCATCATTGTGTGCAATTGTGAATTAGGATCTAAATAGCCCGAAGTCAATCCAGTAAAGACTGCCTCGAAATCACCATTGAGCATTTTCTTAACTCTAGTAGTCTTCGGCATGCTTCTAACAGTTACATCAACTTTTTTGCCAAAGGTATCTTCTAACTGGCTTTGCACAAACTCTAAAACCTTTTTAGAAACGTCATCATCGTCACCCATTAAGGTAAAGGCCAACTTATTCTTACCCAATTCTTTTAATGCTCTATCATAAAGTTTCTTAGCGCCTGCAGGGTTATAATTCATATACTTATTAGCTGGATTTTTGCTTTCAACATACTGGTCAAAATTCTTACCATCAACATATTCATTTGGTCCAGCAAAAGTTCGAGCTACGGTATTAGCACCACCAACTGTTTTAGCCAATTGAGCTCGGTTAAGTGCCATTGAAACTGCTCTTCTAAAATCGACATTAGCTAGTTCTGGATGCTTGGATACATTGAAAGTCAAGTATTCAGTTCTATCTAGTTTATAGACTGTATAACCAGATTGACCCTTCAGTCTCTTTGAAGCCTGAACATCAAGATAGGCACCATCTAATTTGTTAGCCTGATACAGATTGTAATCAGTTGAAGGCGTCTTTTGTACACTATAATTAACCGTCTGCAATTTAACTTTATCTTTGTCCCAATATTGATCATTCTTTTCTAACTTCCAGTTAAGACTTGAACCAGTCCAGCCTTTTTGAACAAACGGACCATTGTAAACCATATACTTAGATGCAGTCCCATATTTTTTGCCAAACTTTTCGACTACGTGTTTATTTTGCGGATTCCAACCAACTGACAAGGCTTTAAAATACGGTACGGGATGTTTCAAGTGAACTACCAATTCATATTTACCTTTAGCTTCAACACCTAAAGTCGACGGAGCTTTTTTCCCAGCTAAAACATCATCTGCATTAACTACATTTGACCACTCATTTTGCTGTTGTGATTGTGTCTTAGGATCAAGTGTCCGTCTTAAAGAATAAACAAAATCTTCAGCGGTCACTGGATCACCATTAGACCACTTAGCATTCTTTCTTAAAGTAAAAGTCCAGGTCAAACCATCTTTACTCTGATTAGTTTTAGTAGCCACACCAGATACAACTTTACCCGCTTTATTCAGTCTATTGAGCCCTTCAAAAACATTAGATGCCTGTTCACTACCAGTTGTATCTACCATCTTTGAAGGATCCATAGTTTGGATTTCTGAGGTAGTCATCCAGGTCAATTCTTGTTTAGGTGCTTTAGCACCAGATTTGCTTGATGAACATGCAGATAAAGTACTTACACCTAAAAGTGCTACTACAGTCGTGCCAAATAAGTGCTTCAATGTTTTTCTCATTTTTATCTCTCCCATAAGTCAAAAAAATTAACAACAAGCTTATGATAATTAAAAAACGCCCTACTAGATCAATTGATCTAATAGGGCGTCTTCAACGCGGTACCACCTATTTATTCGTAGAATAATACTCACAAAAATTCTACCTCATGCACGTGCGGCTGATTCTATCAAAATCAGCGATACGTCGCCGCTATAGAGGGCGGACCCTGAAAATGCTAATATCGCACTTTCAGCTCAAAGGTGATTTTCACTTAATTCATCATTATCTTCTTCCACCAACCGAAGACTCTCTGCAAATCATTTCTTAAGTTACTTTCCTTATCAAAGCTCTTTTTTTTATTTGTTGTAAACAATAATATCATGTATTTTTAATCTGTCAATTATTTTTTTATTTTTTTCAATTGTTAAAAATAAAATGATCAATTGCCTCGGCAACTGCACCATGATTATTATCAGCCTGAGTAATGTAATCGCATTGCTCTTTCATAGCAGGATTGACATTAGCCACACCAACACCCACACCAGCAGCCTGAATCATTGACAAGTCATTAAAATTATCACCAATGGCAATTGTTTCTTCAATCGGCACCCTAAGCTGCTCAGCCAGCTTCATCAGTCCCGCGCCTTTATTGACACCTTTACGGTTAAATTCTAAATAACGATTAGATGAATATGAAATATCCAATTCTTGCGTAATTGGTCCTAATTCAGCGGCGATCCGGTGCAAATAATTATTATCAAGACTCTCATAGAGCACCTTGGCAATTTTCTGCCCCTCCAAAAATGACAAGTCTTTATCTTCAATCTCTTTAAACTGGTGTCGTCCCGTCATATAGGCACGTTCATCATCATCGATATGATACGTATATACCATATCTTGAGTGTAAACATGCATGGCAATATCTAGTTCAACCCCATGCCGATATAACCGATCCGCAATTTCATTAGGCAAGCCGTCAAAATACAGCACGCGATTATTCTTATTTTCTGTAATGCTGGCACCATTGAATGAAATCACATATTCATTAGCTGCCTGCTCTAATCCTATTTCCTTTAAAGTATTTTGGACAGAAACGTAGCCTCGTCCAGTTGCAGGAACAAATTTTACACCGTGAGCAACTGCTTTTTGAATCGCTTCTCTATTTTCTACTGAGACATGCGTATCTGCGCTCAACAACGTTTCATCTAAGTCACACGCAATAATTTTATACATCTAGTCACCTCTTCATGCTTAGTTTACCGGAGACACGCAAGCCTAGCAAGGCAACAAATCTTGTAAAATAACA
>CAKNLX010000052.1 GCA_930989465.1 uncultured Lactobacillus sp.
ATAAAGTTTGTACAAACAGCGACAAATTATATTTAAACGACTAAAACTAACTTGTGTTAGGATGAGAAAAACGCTTAAGCTTAGGGTAGTTCAATCTAGTCAGACTCTTTTCTATTAATATGTTTACAAGTCGAGTCTAACAAGATTGGACTTTTTTTGTTAACTAAAACAATTTAACTAGCACCAAGCGTATAATAATAGTAAATAAAATATTGATATTTTCAAGGGAGGAATATCCATGAAACTCATTAAATCAATCAGCTTAGCTGCTGCCGCATTATCTTTAACAGCACCAGCTATTGCACTTGTAAATCCATCAATCACTACTGCTCAAGCTGCTACTAAAAAGGCAACTGGCACAATTACTGTTGGCAATAACAATAGTAGTGTAATCGGTGTCTACAATGCTGCTGGCAAACAAAAGAATCAAAGGATTAAGAACGGCACTACTTTTAAATACTACGGCGCTCCTAAGTTAATCAACTATGAATATACTTATAAGATCGCTAAAAACAAGTACGTTCCGACTTCCGCAATTTCAGCATTAAACGGAAAGAGCGTCTTATATATTGCTAATAATTCATATGTTTACGACAAAAATGGTAAGCGCGTAACTAAGAACTCTAAGCGTGTCTTATTGCGTAGATCTCGAATTGTAAACTACACCGGCTCGATTAAAACAGCTGCTAGTGATGCATACCGCTTCTTAGTAAATGATGGCAAAAAGATGGCTTTATCAACTAAGACTATTAAGGGCCACCAATATTACAGCATCGGTAAAAACGCATATATCCGCGTATCTAATGTAAGTTACGTAAATAATGAACCATTATATGCTGCATACCAAACTGTAACTTTAGGTAAGCATAGCAATGAATCTAAAGTCCCTGTTTACGATGCCGAAGGTAAAACAGTTAGCCAAGAATTAACTGCTGGCAGCAAAGTTAGTGTTGACCGCACTAAGACTATTAAAAATGGCGACCAAACTTTGATTTTATACGGCATTAAGGGTCAAAAGTCATACATTGATATGAACGACATTGCAACTATGCCAAACTTGGCTGTTACAACAGAAGAATAAAATTCAATAATTAATTTAAATTTAAGGCCAGTCGAATTTGATGCGAACGCCAAATTTGGAACATATTTTAGATCACTCTATTTTAAAACCATATTTCGATATTTTATCGGAGTATGGTTTTTATACTGTCTTGATTCTATCATAATTGTAGTAACAAGATGTACGCTTGGTGATAATTAAAGCTTGTCCACCAATACACCATTATATGTTAATATTGTCATTTCTAAGCGGTTTGAAATCCTACTAAAATGCGTGTTCTATTTTCCGCATTATAATAAGCTAAAAGTGAAAAAACACTTTCATTTATCCTTCCTAATTTTCATCAACTTACGATCGTTATGTTCCTTAGCACCTTGCATATTCTGCTATATAGAGTTCAGAGATCTGACTTATCTCTATTATGTTTTAGGTATCCTAAGATCTAATCTTTTTAATTTTATTTATATTTTTTAACAAAAATAGATAAAACAATTTGCTTTTTTAATAATCATATAATAAAGCTTAAATATAATTTAATAAAATTTCTTTAGAGGTGCGCTTTACCATGACTAAAGCAAGAAAATATTTTGGTGCATTAGCACTTATTTCTGGAGCAACTTTAAGTTTAGTTGCATGTGGTAATAACAAACATACAAACAATAGTATTGCAAATAAAACTAATCATAAGTTTAGCGAAACTGTTCCCGTAAAAAGTATTAAAACTTTAACCTATGCTGTTGAATCAGACAGTCCATTCACTGGTATTTTCTTACCAGAATTATCAGATACTACAATTGATAGTGAGGTACAAAGCCCAGGTCTAGAATCTTTATTTTCAACAGATGATCAATATAAGATTAATAATAAAGGAGCTGCTACTTTTAAACTAAATCGGAAAGCTAAGACTATCACAATCGAAGTGAAAAAAGGAGTTAAGTGGTCAGATGGTAAGCAAGTGAATGCTAAAGACGTTGAATTTGCTTATGAAATTATTGCAAATAAAGACTCTAAATCACAAAGATATACTGAATCTTTAGCTGATATTGTTGGCTTAGCTGAATATCATGAAGGCAAAAGCAAGAAAATTTCTGGAATTGAAATGCCTGATGGTGAAAATGGACGCAAAGTCGTAATCCATTTCAAGCAAATGAAGCCTGGTATGCTTCAATCAGGTAATGGATATTTCTGGGAATATGCTGAACCCTATCATTACTTAAAGGATGTACCTTTTTCAAAACTTTTATCTAGTGACAAGGTCAGAAAATCCCCACTATTTTTTGGACCATTCCGTGTATCTAATATTGTTCGTGGTCAATCTGTTTCTTGGAAGCGTAATCCTTATTACTGGCGTGGTACACCAAACTTTGAGAAAGTAACTGCATCTGTTATCAGCTCCAGTTCTGCTACCCAAGCCATTAAAAGTCATAAATTTGATATTGCTGATGTGGTTAATACACAATGGGATCAAACTAAGAATGCAACTGATACTAACTTTATTGGTGAAGTTCCACTTAGTTATAGCTACTTAGCTTTTAAAGTTGGTAAATGGGATAAGAAGCTAGGAAAGAATGTTGAAAATAAGAATGCCAAGATGAATAATCCAGCATTACGTAAAGCAATGGCCTATGCAATGAATATTGATGCTGTTGCTAAACGCTATTACCAAGGATTAGCATTCCGTGTTAATACTTTGATTCCAGAACAATTTGGTGACTTTTCCGATAGTTCAATTAAAGGTTACCCATATAACTTGAAGAAAGCCAACCAATTACTAGATAAAGCCGGATATAAAAAGAAAGGCGAATTCAGAGTTCAACCTAACGGAAAGAAGCTTACTATTAATTTAGCTGTTAGAAACAATGCTACTACCGCAGAGCCCGTATGGCGTAATTATATCCAACAATGGAAGAAAATCGGTTTGAACGTTAAGTTTGTTGGCGGTCGTCCAATGGAATTTAACAATTGGGTACAAGCAGTTCAATCTGATGATCCAAAAATTGATGTCTTTGAAGGTGGCTGGTCACTTTCAAGTGAACCTTCTCCTAATGATCTTTATAGCGCTGCTGCACCATATAATATGGCACGTTTTGTTTCCCCTGTACAAAGTAAGCTTTTAGCTGATATTGACTCAGAAAAAGCTTTCAACCATAAGTATCGTGTTGACGCATTCAGAAAATGGCAAAAATGGATGTACAATGAGGCCTATGTTGTACCTACCACTAATTCATATTCAATAACCGCTGTTAATAAAAAAGTAACTGGATGGTCACTTAAACCAAGCGCAACTAACTGGTTTAGTGCAGGGTTTGTAAAATAAACATTACCTAACTGTCTTGCTTAATAAATATCTTTTCTAAAATTTACTTTAATTAATCTAAAAAAATGCTACTAAATCTGACTGATTTGGTAGCGTTTTTCTTGTGTATCACTAATAGTGACGTTATTAACGAAGGAATTGACTATCAATTTTTTCATGTGCGCGTACAGATGTCTAGTCGGGCCAAATGACGGATAAACCTGCAACACAGACAAAGACCTGAAGGAAAGCGTAAAACTAAAGCAGAAGCTATGAAACAATGACACACCCGCGAACAGAGTTCGCAAGTTTCAGAAATAATTAATGTCTCGTTCAGATAATTTAGACATAACAAAAGCCTCGAAATTATAGTCCAAATTTCAGGTGCTTACGTAAATTGTAATAGAGCTTTTTGCCATAAAAAATAGCGAACCACTACAGATTCGCTATTTTCTCTAAATTTACGACTTATGCATCAATATCTGGAGCTTGACCAAGTTCAGCCGTTAACATCCAAAGCCGCTTTTCAAGATCAGTATGGAAACCAGTCAAAATATCATTAGTAGAGTAATCTCCTTCTTTATCAGAAGCTTCAAGCGCTTCTTCATAGAGCTTATCTAAATAACGATAGCCTGAAATGATCTTTTCAAGTCTTTGTGTATTAGTGAAGTCCCAACTCCCCTTTTCACCAGGAATTTTATTTAATTGAACAACTTCCCTTAAAGTGGCAACAGGTGAACCATCGATGGTAATTAGTCTTTCTGCAAGACCATCAATCTGATCATCTAGTTCATCCATTAAGTCATCAAGATATGGGTGCAACTTCAAGAATTGACTGCCGCGCATATACCAATGGTGACGGCGAACAATCATGTGCATATGCAATAAATTAATGACTAATTCATTTAACTTTTCTTTTGTTTCTGGATACTTCATATTGAGACCTACTTTCATTAAATTAGAATTTAGCTCAGCCTAAGGCATGTTGGGCCGCCAAGTTAAGTAGACTCCATTGACGGTCAAAACTTGGTGAGAAGAAGAAATCTTGTTCTGCAAGATCTTCTAAAGTAAGTCTATGGCTAATAGCTAAACTAAGGACATTTCCTTGACCTGTTAAATCATAAGTAGACATTACTGCCCCACCTAAAATTTGGTGGTTAAGCTTATCAAAGGTCAATGCTACATAACCTAATGGGTTATCTTCATCTTATTCACTTA
>CAKNLX010000053.1 GCA_930989465.1 uncultured Lactobacillus sp.
TGTGCGTTAACATTTTGAATTTCACGTTGCAATACAAAATCTGGGTACCAATTCTTAGTGAACTTCATCGCTTCATCAAAATATTGTTTCTGTAAGCTGTCATATCGTGGAATTTTAAAAGCTTTCTTGAAGTCTCTACCGAATTGGCTAAACACCTTTTTAGCCTTCTTTTCACGATAGTAATTACTATCTGCACCGCCACATGCTTGAATAACTTTTGACTTTCTTGCCTGTAGTAGTTGATAACGTTGTGTTTCGTTTAATTCAGATGTGTTGGTTAAATAATCAACTTTCTCTTCTACATTGGTTACCCGTTTATCAAGTCGACTAGTAACTTTCATCGTTAGCGCTAATCTCTCTTCAGGTGTTTGCGGTAACTCTTGCTCTTTGATGGCTTTTTCCATTTCATTGAATGCTTCAATGTATTCAAGCTTGAACTTCATTGCATCTTTTCCAGTGAAGCCCATTGCTAACAAAGTAAAGCCATCACGATTCATGTAGTACATTGGTTGCTCGTGACCACGAGAATCAACATAAGTACTTTCAACAAACATTTTTTCAACGGTGCAATTTTGTGCCGCCAAATTTTTGATTGCTCTCATTACGACTTTGTGTTCTTTACTGAAAGTTTCAGCAACTTTCAAGCTGGTTGTTAAAGCTTGCTTGCTTTTCATGATTACTAGTTCGTTCATATATCTTCTCCTTTTATCCGTTTCGGATAATTTTACTTCAAAAAAATATCCGGTTTAATGCCTAGTGCCTTTGACACAGCAATGGCAAAATCAGCATCAAACTTTAGTCTTCCCTGAACTCTGCTGTTGAAGGTGGGACTGCTAATGCCCATTTTATGAGCAACAAAGCTTTGCTTAATGCCATGCTCTTCTAAATAGCTTCTTAGAATTTCATTAGCATTTTCTTTAACTACTGACATTGACTCACTCCTTTTATTATCCGTTTCGGATATTCAACTTACAAATAATATATTACTCCGTTTTGAACACATGTCAATACTTTTTTATCCATTTTGAATAATTTTATTTTCAAATTGAATAATTAAAACTACAATTAACTCAAATAGGATAATAAGGAGGCTAATATGAGTGTCTTTAGTGAACGCCTAACATCTGCTAGAAAAGCGATGGGCTGGACTAGAAAAAGAGCTGTTGCTGAATTTCAGCTCCCCTATCAAACTTATTCTAACTATGAGCAAGGTAAAAGAGAGCCAGATATAAATACTATGAAGCAATTAGCAAATAAACTTAATACAACTACTGATTATTTAACGGGTGTAACAGATAATCCTAACTTACCTTCAGTCTCAAATACAGATCTTGAAGCCATGCTGGACAATGCACACTCTTACGATGGAAAGCCTATGGATGATCATGATAGAGCGCTGATCAAGCAATACTTAGAGGCCCTTTTTAGTCAGCGTGACGCTCAAAAGTAGGTGATTATATGGAAAGCCATTTAAAACACTTACTAAAAAAATATAACTTAGTAATTAAATATGGGCCTACACATGGTAAAGGCTACATTGCACGCACACCTGATGGTTACCCTAACCTTCTTGTCGTCAAGGAAAATTTGTCAGATGAAGAAACTGAAAAAGTCATCTTACATGAGCTTGGTCATGCTGAAGCTGACGATGATACGCAAAAAGACTACAAAGACAATCCTATAACTCGCATATGCTGTGAGAGCGGTGCAAAGAACTTTGTAGTTCACGAGCAAATAAAGAAGTACATTGACCTAGGTAATGATGTATCAAGCGCTAACTGGTTAAATTTAGCAAAATATATCGGTACTGATAATTACTGTTTGGTGCAAGAGGAATTGTTGAAATATGGAGTGGAATAAAATGAAGCATAAATTATTAAAAGTAGCAATAGCATCTTTAGGTATAGCATCAGCTATGTCGTTTATTACTAATAATACTCATATCCAGGCAACTACGTGGTACTCAAGAAAAGCACCTTACTTTGTGACGCGACGTGTAAAACTTAAAAGAAATATGGTATTTCACAGAGTAAAAGTTGCCAAAGATTCTGCACATGACACATTTGTTTCTAGCAAAAAGATAAAAAAAGGTGCCATTATAAAAGTTAGAAAAGGTGGAGCAAGCTGGGACTGGATAGTTTCCGGGCATGGTATGAAGAACTCTAATCATTACTTCTGGGTTACTTTAAACCACTCATCAAATTGGTTTACTACACAACTAAAGAAAAAAATTAACTCAAAAGTTGACGAATCAATTTTTGGTTCAAATCCTAATTTGTTCTATAAGCAAGGTATGTTTTACAACTATGGTGTTCGCTTGGATTCAGTTTCACGAGTGAATATAACTAGAGGCCATGAAAATGCTTTTGATGGTTTCTTTACAGAACATTACATAATGTTTAAAGCCACATTAATGAACTTCACCAAGCAACCTATTAATGTCAAAGCCTATCTTCAAAAGCATGTTCGCATTGAAGACAATAGCGGGCAAACATATCCAGTAACCAATTATCTCCATAATAATGATGAATTAGAAAACTGGTCAAATACCAAATCTGCTGGTTATTGGGAGATTTGGCGTGACAATTTCGACTCTATTATTCACCCTGGTGGGTATAAGACTAAGAAAATTATATTATTTGGTGGAATCTGGGTTTCTTCGCAAAATGACTTTAATAAGCAATTTAAGATTACTTTCTTAGATGATAGCGGTTCACCGGTCGGCTCTGAATACTTTGCTACTGGCCGACAAGTTATTCTTTAAGTGATTTAGGATTAGGACTATTAATAGCCTCTTCAAGCAAGTATTTTAGTTTATTTGAATCTGTATAATTTACCACTGCTTCTTCTTTCGCTTCTTTAAATGAATAATCCATTTGAGTTTGTGCAAGAACTACGTATAGATTTATAGATTGCCAATAACTTAAGCTGTCAAGAAATCTATTTATTTCACTATCAGAAATTGGTGATTTTGCCGTTAAGGATTAATAAATAGCTCGCTACTCCACCGAGCAAGCGGGCTTATATTTCACACATTATAAGAACATAAGTTTATTGAAAGGAGGTGAGAAAATATGCCAAAAAGAAAAAATACCGCAATTAAGCCTTATAAGCTTAAAAGCGGCAAAAAGCGCTATATGTTTTACATTTACTTGGGTCAAAAGAATGGTCAAAAAGTACAAACTTTTCGTCGTGGCTTTAAGAGCTATGAAGAGGCTGATGCTGTATATAAGCAACTAGCCGCAACCAATCCTCAAGACTTTGTTAAGCAAAAGCAATATACTGTAGATCAGCTATGGAACGAATGGTTTGAACGCTATGTCTTAGACGTTAAACCTTCAACCGCACAGAAAACTTACGAATTATACAACTTGCATATCAAGCCCGAATTCGGTGAGTCCTACGTTGACAGTCTAACCACTAAAACTATATCAGATTATTTTTACTCATTAGCTAAAGAGTATAAAAGATACCGTACGGTGTTTAACTATTTGCATAAGCTTTTAGAGTACGCGGTAGACATTGAGTTGATTAATCGTAACCCTGCAAGATCTTCTCTCTTGCCTAAGAAGTCAGCGGTTAAGGGACGCGATACATCACATAACTTCTATACGCTTGATGAGCTAAAATCATTCCTAGACACTGCGAAAGAAATTAGTGATCAGGTTTACTTTTACTTCTTGATCCTCGCAACCACAGGAATTCGTAAGAGCGAAGCTATTGCCCTCCACTGGTCGGACTTTGACTACAAACATAAAACCATACATATTCAGAGAACAACGGCTTACAAGCTCAAAATTAAGGGCAACGGAGAAATAGAAACTAATGATTATGGCACTCAAATTCCTAAAGGAAATGAAACCCGTGTCGTTCCTATGTCAGACTTAGTATATGAAGTTTCGCTTCACTGTCGTAAAGATCTAAACCCACTTGTCTTTCACAATACTAAGGGCGACTATTACCGCTCTAGTAAGGCTGACAAGTGGAAAAAGCAAATTTACGAAAAGAACCCAAATCTTAAAAAGATTACGGTTCATGGATTGCGTCATAGCTTTGCTACAATTGCTAATGATAATGGTTGGAATATGGTAGATGTTAAAAATGTGCTTGGACATAAGAGCCTAGATTTAACGCTAGGTACTTATACTCACACAACCAAAAATGGTGAGGAAGAAATCAGAAAAGACATTAATGGGCTTTTTTAAAAAGATCTTTTCTATCAAATTTCTATCAAAAAATGAGAGTAAAACAAAAGAACCGCGTAACCACGCGGTTCTTAGCTACTCTAAAATGTATAATACGGAGACAGAGAG
>CAKNLX010000054.1 GCA_930989465.1 uncultured Lactobacillus sp.
GGCTTGCTTTTAACTACCTTGATTATTCAGGCGGCTAATAATTCGATCAATCCCATTGTGTCGCTGTATGTTAAGCAACTGATGGCTAGCCATGGCAATGTAGTATTTATTTCCGGGGTAATAGCTGCTTTGCCTGGGATTGCTACTTTCCTTGCCGCATCTCGCTTTGGCGCATTAGGAGACAGAATTGGGACACACAAAATCATTATTGCCGGATTCATCGGTGCGACTATTCTTTTCTTTTTAACTGCTTTCGTGCAAAATACAGTCGAACTTGGAATTTTACGCTTTCTGGTTGGCTTTACTGATGCTTGTTTATTCCCACAAGTGCAAACCTTGCTTACCAAAAATACGCCAGCAAAAATTACAGGTCGAATCTTTTCTTGGAATCAGTCAGCCATGTATGTCGGTAATATCTTTGGGCCGCTACTAGGTTCAACTATCTCTGGATTAACTAATTACAGTACTGTTTTCATCTTCACAGCAGGTATCGTAATCTTCAATCTAATTTTGTTTAGAATAAATGTAATTCGTAATTTGAAATAAAATAAGCGTTTGAGACTTTTCCTCAAACGCTATTTTTATTCCGCTGCTTTTTTAGCTTCATGATGGTTATAAACAAAGTTTACGATATATCCACAAATTATTAACAATAGAGAAACTATCATAATTTCTCTGATTCCAGTATGAAAAATAGTTCGCATTGTTGGCATTAACGCCCTAGGCAAACTTTTTGCGGATTCCACGTCACTTAATTTATTCATCATGGTCATTGTAATATTATGGTGACCAGCAATTCCACGTGCCAAAGCTAGATTCATGATCACACCATAGACTGCAGCCATCACAGTCTGAGCCAGGATTCTAATCAAAAAGCTAAGTGACGTAGCCGGCGCCATATCCTTTTCGCCAGCATCAATCTGCACTTTTATCTGAAGAATAACAAAGATTGATCCTACGCCTAAACCAGATAAAGCCGCAATTGACATTAAAACCTGATATGGCGTGCTAATCGGTACAACGATCAATCCGATTACCGTTATCGCAATCAATGAAAGATCAAAAATTAATAGATGATAGTTATTAAAACGTCTGAGTAAATGTGGTGTACTCTGCGAACCAGCTATATCAAAAATTGAATTAGGAATTAAAGTCATCCCACCGATTAAAGCAGATGTTCCTAAAATTGCCTGTGACCACATTGGCAAATAAGTGTTTACCGCAATGTAGGCGCCCCATGCAAAGGCAAAAAGAATAAAATCGCCTACTAATGCTTTATTAGTAAAAACAGAAAGTGGCACGATCGGACTCTCTGCCTTCTTTTCAACCAAAATAAACCAGACTAGCATAGCAATTCCAATAATTATAAAAAGCGCTACTAAAAGATTGCTTGCTAAACCCAACATCTGAATTCCGATTAAAAAGCAAGTTAAACCGCCAATTAAAGTAAATGCACCTAATCGATCAAAAACTGTATTAACATTCGGCTTACGAATGCCACGATAAAAAATAAAACTTAGAATAATCGAAACTAATCCAAGTGGCACATTAATATAAAAGACCCAGTGCCAAGATAAGGCATCAACAATCCAGCCACCAACTAATGGTCCAGCAATACATGCAGCAGAAAAACTAGCAGCAATATAGCTCAAAATTACAGTTCTTCTTTTAATATTAGGATAAATATAACCTACAATTACGTAAGGAAGAGAACCCATGCCACCAGCTCCTACTCCCATGAGGACTCGCGAGACGAGGAAAAAGTAAATATCTGGTGCAACACCTTCCAAAACTGAGCCTAAAATAAAAAGAGCTAATGATAATTCAAAGGCAAATTTGTTGCTCATTCTTTCGCCAATCTTACTCCAAATTGGCACTGAAACTGATATTCCAAGTAAAAAGCAAGCAACGATCCACCCCATATATTGAATCCCGTGAAGATCAGATACAATAGCAGGAATTGCTGTGTTAATGATGGTTGCATCTAGCCCTGACATAATATTAGCCAGCAACAAAGACAATGTAACCATTGATATTTGCTTTTTAGTCATTTAATTCTCCCCTTCCTATTTCAAAAGAACTATTGTGTTACTCATAGTATGCAAGATTTAGCTGTCAAAATAAAGATCAATATTTTTTACGAAATCTTGACAATTCACTTTTTTCCTAGTTAAATATAAAGAAAATAATAGTGATGACCTTTAAAGTTAGTCCCGTGAGGCTAAGAAGGAAATCTGCACAAGCTAATACTTTTTGTCGTTAGCTAATACAGAAGGACCATCTTGAGCCATGCGCTCTTGGTGGTCTTTTTCTTTTGGTCATCCAGAAAGGAAAAACTATGGCAAAAGAAATAATCGATGCTTTAAGCATGAAACGCGCCTTGATGCGAATGACCTACGAAATTGTCGAACGCAATAAAGGTACTAAAGATCTTGTATTAGTCGGAATTAAAACTCGCGGCTGGTACTTGGCTGAGCGAATCGCCAAAAATTTGAAAAACTTGGAAGATGTTGAAGTCCCTGTAGGGGCAATTGACATTTCTCAATACCGCGATGATTTACCAGAGGCTGAGAAGGAAAAGATGATCCACAGCCAACAACTTGACTTCGATATCACCGATAAAAACGTTATCTTAGTTGACGACGTTCTTTTCACAGGTCGGACAATTAGAGCTGCACTTGATGCATTAATGGATCAAGGCCGTCCAGCTAAGATTAATTTAGCTGTCCTAGTTGACCGCGGTCATCGTGAATTGCCAGTTCGTCCTGACTTTATTGGAAAGAATATCCCAACGGCAATGAACGAGAAGGTCAAAGTTGCAATGACTGAAGTCGATGATAAAGATAGTATCGAAATCGTTAAATAGGAGTTTTTTTGAATGAATAAAAAAGAAAAGTACAGAAATCCGGAGGCCGTTTTAGACGTCTATGAAAAGCCGGAATTCGGCCAAGGCGTACTGCTATCCTTACAGCATATGTTTGCTATGTTTGGTTCTACCGTTTTAGTGCCAATTTTAATTGGAATTAACCCAAGCATCGCTCTACTTTCATCAGGAATCGGTACCTTGGTCCACATGCTCTTGACCCACTTCAAAATCCCAGCATACCTCGGATCAAGTTTTGCCTTCGTTGCTACAATGCAAGCCTTAATGAAGGCTGATGGCTACCCGGCAGTTGCCCAGGGTGCGATCGCTTCTGGTTTAGTTTACGTAGTTGTTGCGATCATCATTAGCAAAATTGGTTCAGGCTGGGTTAACAAAGTTTTACCACCAATCGTAGTTGGACCAATCATCATCGTTATTGGTTTGTCACTAGCAACTACTGCCGCTAATGACGCTATGATGAATAATTCTAAGTATGATTTGACTTACTTCGGTGTAGCTATCTTCACTTTGGTCATGACTTTAGTTTTCCAAATGTGCTTCAAAGGCTTCACCAGTTTGGTTTCAATTATGCTAGGAATTATCTGTGGCTATATCTTATCCTGCTGCCTCGGAATTGTTGATTTCTCTGGCGTGGAAAAAGCAGCTTGGTTCACATTGCCAGCACTTGATGTGCCTGGAATCAGCTACCATTTCAAATGGTACCCTGCCGCTATTTTAGCCATGGCACCAATCGCCTTCGTTACAATGACGGAGCACATGGGCCATATTATGGTATTGAATTCATTAACTAAACGTGACTTTTTCAAGAATCCTGGCTTACACAGAACGATGATGGGTGATGGTCTTTCAACGATTATCGCTGGTTTCATTGGTGGTCCTCCTACCACTTCATACGGTGAAAATATCGGTGTGTTAGCTATGACTAAGGTTTACTCAGTTTGGGTATTAGCCGGTGCTGCTGTTTCAGCAATTATCTTCAGCTTTGTCGGTAAACTTGCCGCATTGATCGAATCAATTCCAATGCCAGTTATCGGTGGGATTTCCTTCTTACTTTTCGGAACAATTGCATCTAATGGTTTAAAGATCTTAGTTGATGACCAAATTGACTTTGGTGAAAAGCGTAACATGTTGATTGCTTCTGTCATCTTGGTTATCGGGATTGGTGGAGCTTACTTACAACTGGGCAATTTCCAACTTACCTCAGTTGCCCTTTCCACCATCATCGGAATGCTTTTAAACTGGATTTTGCCTAAGAAAGCAGCTAGTGAAAAAGCTCAAGAAGAAAAGATTAAGCAAGAAAAACAAGAAGGTAAAATTTACCAATAGATAGATAGAATAAGCCATTCAAAAACCCGTTAGTTATCGCAATGATAGCTAGCGGGTTTATTTTTTACTCTCACTTTGCGC
>CAKNLX010000055.1 GCA_930989465.1 uncultured Lactobacillus sp.
GCAGTCGGTGGTCAAATCGGTGCGATCTTTGCGGCATTAATTGCGGCTTGGATTAGGTTGTGCTGGTGAGACAGCCGCAAAATCAGCCAACTTTTCAATTTGTGCTGGGAAAACTGAAAAGCTGGTTAAGACATTCACTGAATCGTCATAAATATGCATCCCGCGATACTCATCAGAAATCGCTACACGGTGAATGGCCACATAAGGATCAAGATCATTCTCCCATTTGCCATCAATCTTTTTGTAATTGGGATCAGGTCCATCAGTAATTGCAGTGTAGTCAGCAATTTTCTGATCAACGATTAAGACCCAGGCTACGCCTTCTTCAATGTCGGCTGTAATTGTTTCAACATCGGGATAACCACTTTGCCATTGCGGGTCCCCTCTTCCTTTAGAAATTTCTTAGCCTCATCAATGATCGGCATAATTTGTTCAAGGTCATTTTTGGCAGCTTGACGAATATAAATTAGTGACGCGGTGTCTCCATGCCCTAAATAAAATTTTATCAAAGGAGTTGGTTTTTCGCTAATTAAAAAACTACCATGCAATAATTCTTAATGAAAAAATCCACGAACCATTTGGCTCGTAGATCTTTAATAATAATTAGAATAAATCAATGTGACGTAGTTTTCGTTTTAAGGTTCCTTGCTTTTCTAAGAGTACGAATTTACGCGATAAAGTTTCGGGAGTAGTACCTAAATACAAGGCTAAATCTTTCATTTTTAGTGGCAAAGTAAATGAGTTCTTATTCACTTGTTTTGCATAAGTCTGCAAATAACTCAATAGTCTATCTTCCACCTTAGGCAAACTAAGTAATTGAATTTGCCTATGCATAGCACGTACTTTAATAATATTTTGCTCTAAGAGTTGAATACTTAATTCTGGTTTCTTTTTCATTAGCGCTAAAAATTCATTTCGATTAAGCAAACAAATCTCACTATTTTCTGTAGCTTCAACATAAGTATTGATATTTGCTTCACCAAATAACCAGTTTTCACCAGCATAATCACCCGTTTTTAAAATCTGGGTAACATTCTCGCGGCCATTTTCGTCTAAAGTATAAAGGCGAGCACCACCATGAGCAACAATTACTAAATTATTACTTGATGTAGGATCCATTACTAATTCACTTTTTTGATAATTCTGATGGTGAACTAGCTCTTCTATTTGCATTTGATCATTTGTCGGTAATGCATTAAATAATGGAACTAAGTGTACACACAACTCTGCCATTCAAAAAACTTCCTTTACTTAAAAATCATCGTCATCATCATCTTCTTCAGTATATAATCCTTCACGTAATTCATGGCCCAAGAAGTTTTGTGATTGACGAATTTGTTCCTTAATCCATGTTAGAAGTTCAATTAAATTGGCACTCAATTCTGGCCAAGCTTCTTTTTGAGCTAAGGCAATTGCCTTAGTAATAAATAAGATTTGTGTATCAAAGTCTTTTACTAAAGCAAAAAGTTGGTCTTGGCCATCTTTGTACTTGCTTGCTCCGTCTTCCTCAAGCATAGTATATTCTTTAAATTGATCAGTAATAGTAGGTATGCTTTCGCCATTATTAACTAAAATCTGATTTAGCCGGTTAAACTCATTCTGTTCATATCTGATCCACTCATCAGCATGCTGCTCTAAAAACAAACTAGCTTGACCCTTAGCGAAGAACTTAGCTTGATTAATTTTTAAAGTATGAATTAGTAAATTAGCAATAATGTGACCAACCATTGCACCAGCTGTAGGCGTATGATGATCAATGTCACTTTGCTTTAACTCTGCCTTATATGCTTCTTCAGCCTTCATTAGTTTAACTCCTTTACCTTTACATCCTTAACCTCATAGCCCATCTTTTCGATTGCTGTTTTAACATCATTAACATCAGCCTTATCAGCATTCATCATGAACTTTAACTTACCGGCATTAAATAATACCTTAATTTGATCTGTACCATCGACATCTTCAACAGCTTTTTCAATCTTGGTTAAGCAAGATGGGCAAGTCATGCCACCTAACTTCATCATTACTTTTTGCATAAAAACCTTCCTTTCTTATCTCTTACATGTTTTATGCTAAATCTTTTTCCTTATCAGAAAATTGATGGTTATCAACTTTTCGATGATTTCTAATTAAGCGCATACCATTTAAAATTACGACTAAGATGCTAAATTCATGAATAAACATACCGCTAGCCATTTCGACATAACCTGCAAATAACCCAATGAATAGTAACAACACGGTTAACAATGCAATTACAATATTTTCATTCATATTTAAAACGGTCCGCTTAGAAATTGATAAAGCATAGGCAATTTTACGCAAGTCATTTTTGACTAAGACAATATCTGAAACATCGACTGCAACATCTGTACCGCTACCGATTGCAATAGCCACATCGGCATTAGCCAATGCAGGACTGTCATTAACCCCATCACCGATGAAGGCAACGTGATGACCATTTTCTTGTTCCTGCTTAACAAATTGTGCCTTATCAGCTGGAAGCATTTGTCCATGAACTTCATCAATTGGCAAATCAGCCGCAATTTGTTGAGCTGTTTCTTGATTATCACCTGAAAGCATAACTAACTTCTTGATGCCTAGTTGCTTTAATTGCATCAATGCGATTTCTGCTTCTGGGCGAAGACGATCTTTAATGCCAAAAATAGCCAATTTACTTTGATCACTATTAGCCAAGACTACAACAGAGTTTCCTAAGTTACTTAGTTTATTAACTACTTGAGTTAATTTGGGATTAGCAAAAGTATTTTCTTCAATTAAAGCTAAATTACCTAAATAATACCGTTCTCGATCTAAGTCAGCTATCATACCTTTGCCCTTAACTGTCTTAGTCTCGATTTGATCAATCTTTTGCCCACCAAGCTTAGCCATTGCTTTAGCTAACGGGTGATTGCTTTGAGACTCAATGTTAGCAGCCAGGTTAACAACTTCGTCCTTATTACCACTCAGAACTTCAATTTTATTTACCTCTGGGTGACCAACTGTTAAAGTACCAGTTTTATCAAAGGCGATTTCATCGATTTTACGAGCTGCATCCATTACTTGAGAGCCCTTAAACATCACACCATTTTTAGCTCCGTTACCAATACCGGCAACAGTTGAAACGGGAACTCCAATAACCAAAGCACCTGGACAACCTAGAACCATTACTGTAATTGCCAATTTGAAGTCTCTTGTAATTAGGCCTACAATAATCGCAATCACTAATACCGCAGGAGTGTAGTATTTAGAAAAACGATTGATCAACTTCTCAGTATGAGATTTGGAATCCTGAGCTTCCTCTACCATTTCGATAATCTTGCCAAAGGTAGTATCATCTCCGGCTGCTGTAGTCTCTACTGTCAAGGTGCCATCTTCTAGAATTGTACCGGCATAGACTTGATCACCTTGTTTTTTATCGGCTGGTTTTGACTCACCATTAACATTAGCTTCATTTAGATAACCTGAACCCGAGACAATTTTTCCATCAACTAGGACTTGATCTCCGGTTTTAATCAAAATCTTTTCACCAGGATCAATAAAATCTACATCCTCTTCTTCCGTTGTCCCGTCATCTTGCAAGACTAACGCGGTTCGTGGCGCCATTTTAGTTAAATCAGATACAGCTTTACGCGTCTTTTTAAGAGTAAGTTCTTCCAGAACATCACCCAATGCAAAAAGCCAGGTAACAATTGCTGCTTCATTAAATTCGCCAATAATAATAGCGCCAACTACTGCCAATGATACCAAAACATCAATGGAAACTAATTTTACTTTCAATGATGAAATAGCTGTTAACAATATTGGAATTAAACCAATAACTCCTACTACTAGCATCAGAACTTGATAAGCAGCATTGATATGGAATAACCATTTAGCTGCTTCCGCAAGCAAAATCAGCACAGTATTAAGTGACAAAATTATTTTTTGATGTTTAACAAAAAATTGTTGAATTTTTACCATTTATATTCCTCCTTTGCTTTTCATATTTTAGTTTAGGAGAAATGTTGAGACTGTAAAATAGTTTGTGTAAGGATGAATGATTCCTTAAATTTATTTCTT
>CAKNLX010000056.1 GCA_930989465.1 uncultured Lactobacillus sp.
GCACTAGCAACATTAGCCCTAGCAGCCTCTTCTGGTGTTTGTGCTTTTTGAGTAGTCTTAGTATCATTAACCGCCTTAGTATCAGCCTTAACCTCATTATTCACATTGGCATTTACCAATACTAAACTAGCTAACGCTGCGGCAGCAGCACTTGTTACTTTAATCTTCTTATTCATCCTAATATCTCCACTTATTAAAAAAATAAATAACAAATATTGTCAGCTTTATCTTAATTTTGAAATTTCAATCGCACAATCTAATCTGCAAAATTGAAATTAAAAAGTACAAATTTAATTTTTTACTAATCTTATCTCCCTAATTTAAGCTCAAATAGTTCTCATAACCACACGCTTTAATCAAATCCAAAATCTCTTCAGCATCTACCTTTTTCTTATTTAGCAAGGCTTCATAATAATCTGCAATCATTTTTGCTAATCCAAATTCAATCTTATCTGGTATCTTTCGCAAAAATCGGATTACCTTTTTGGCCTCATACCTGTTATTCTGCTTATAACAAATATTCAAATAACGCACGGCGATACTGGCAATTAACTGCAGCTGACGATCCTCGATCTTCTCATTCTTAGTAAACTTTGAAATGAGCGCATTGATTATTCCTTCCAAATTGGAATACTTATACAAATACAAGGTATGAAAGAAAAACCACAAGATATCATCGTTCCATCTTTCAACTTGCCAAACGTTATATCTTAGTTTTCTTTTATCTTCATCGGGAAAATCCTGACTTTCACCTTTAAGCTCAGCCAATAACCAATCTATCAATCGCTTCATTTGCAAATTAGTCGACTGCTTTTTTATTTTCTCTAATTTTTTATAATCACGTGCAAAATAAGCATTAGTAACCAGATCTTGCAGCTCTCTTCTTTTAATTCCTGAATCATCAATATCTTTAAAAAATTTGAGTACCGAAATCTTATTTTGATTCAGGATTTTGATTAAACTACTAGCCCTAATTGCATTAGATTCTTTTTCTATTCGCCAATATTGCGACTTACTAATTATTCCCGCTACCATTTGTTCCTGCGTCAATCCGTGCAGGTTTCGCACTTGATGTAATCTCTCACCAATATTCATATTCCTCACCTTTATGGAAGCCAGGCTAGATAATTATCGTAGCCGTTCTTCTGTAATACTTTAGTTATCAAATCTAACCGTTTCTGATCATGGTTAATTAAAGCTTGATAGTATATAGTCACCAATTTATGAAACATAATAACGGGATTCGTTGGCAGTTCTTTTATAAACTGGATAGTTTGCAAAACTGAGCCGAGATCATTTTCTTGATACGAACGCCCCAAGTAACTCATCATTACATTCACCAAGGCAACCAATGTTAAAGAATCATTTAGACTGATACTATTTTTGTTTTCATAGATATCTGTAATTAAAATCTTTATCTCACTTGTATCGTATAAAGACATAAAACTAGCAAAATTCCATAATGCAGTTTCATCCCACTTACCTAATCTTCCAAAATTGCTTTTTATTTTTCTCTGGGCATCATCAGAAAGATCAGCTTTCTTATTTGTCAAAGTAGCTATAACTGCTGTCAATTCTGCTTTAAAAATCGGCTCATCTTTTTGTTCTTTTTTCAACCAGGCTACATTGCGATTATTAATGGCCGATCGAATACAACGATATTGAATTTTGCGTTGCATTGACTGATCAAACACACTAAAAAAATCACGCACAGAAACATGATTTTGCTTCAAAATCGCTAACAGGTCATCAATATTAATTTCACTTTTTCCATTTTCTACTCGAGAATAAAAAGATTCTGTTACCACGCCAGCGCACATTTGTGTCTGTGTTAAATTTAAGGAATCTCGTATTTCTCTTAGTTGTTCTCCAATAGTCATACTTTTTTCCTCATTTGTTTCATATCTTTAATATATAAACACTTGAGATAAAAGTCTCGAAATCTTCCAAAACGACTATTTTTATTAAAAAAATCACACCCCTCAAGCTAAAAAAGATTAAAGGATGCGATTATTATTTATTCATCAATTTCAACATCATCAATTATTGACGCATAACCACAGTCTTGAATAATTGATTTTAAAGATCTGGCTTTCTGTTCATCACCACTAAAAACAGCTTGATAGAACTTGCCTATCAACTTTTCCAATCCAATTGCAGGATCTACCGGCAATTCTTGCAAAAACTTAAATGTACTTTCCGTATAACTCTTATTAGCATGTTGATGATAGCAACAATTCAAATAATTTATCGTAATAAAAGCCATAAACTGCAAAGTAAAGGTATCGGTAGCTGGATGTTTACGATATGCAGCATAAGCAGCCTCTACTAACTGCTTTGAATCATCAACATCCAGGAGAATTACTGCTTGACTCAAAAAATGATAAGATGTCCGATCCCAATTTTCATTCAAAACCAGTTTCTTTATTTTTTTCTTCATTTCAGGAGAAATTTGATCATTTGAGCGTAATGCCCAAGCATAAGCTAATTCCAACTTGAATTTAAGCCATAACGGAGCCTGTACCTCCCCATTTTCAATTTTTCGCTTAATTTTATCCAGCGCTTTTACATCTCTTCTATTTTGAGCAAAAGTAATCTCACTAGTTAATTCAAAAAAAGGTCCAGCAGACGACTGATTATTAATTTGTGCAAAAAATCCAGTAACATCAAAATGATGAACCGACAAAATTTTAATTAAAGTTTCTGCATCAATTGCATGCACACCACGTTCAACTTTAGAATAAAAAGATTCACTTACAATTCCTGCCGCCATTTCTGTCTGACTCATTCCCGCATGCAAACGCTGGCTTTTTAATGCTTCACCGATTGTCATCTATTTATTCCGTCCTATTTAATTTTGTTTACTTCATCTAAGCTCAATTCAATATAATTACCGCGCTTTAAATCTTCCGGCAATTTCAAATTTCCCATCGAAATTCGTTCAAGTTCAACCACTTTCATCCCTACCGCACCAAACATGCGCTTAATCTGATGATATTTTCCTTCACGAATTTTGATTTCAATTTCAGAACTATCATGCTCGGTATCCTGCTTCAAAACGGTCAACTTTGCTGGCTTAAGCTTAGTCCCATCACCTAAAGTCATCCCTGAAGCAAAAGTTTTTACAGTATCTTCATCAGCTACACCAGCAATTTTTGCACGATAAACTTTGGCCACATGCTTATTAGGTGCTAACAATTCATGATTCAATTGTCCATCATTGGTCAAAAGTAACAAGCCCGTTGTATTTTTATCCAATCTACCCACTGGCACAATTCCCTGATATTGATCTTTCAAATTCAGCAAAGAAATCACAGTTCTTTGACTACGATCCTCAGTCGCTGACAGTACGCCTTTAGGCTTATTCATCAAAAAATAATGGTATTTCTGATAAACAATTTTTTCTCCATTAACCGTTACTTCATCCGTTTCTGCGACCTTTTCTTTAGGCGTTTTGATAGTCTGCCCGTTAATTGCAACTATTCCTTTTTTAATTAACTGATGAACTTCCTTGCGTGAGCCTACGTTCATATTCGCTAAGAATTTATCAATTCTCATTTATATCTTTCTTTCATTTTTATGTATCAATCAGTAAAAATTATACAAAAAACCTCAACTCTTTTCGAGTTGGGGGTTCTTCTATATTCATTTCAGTGTATCTTCAATTAATGAAACATACCCACTTTTTCTTAAGACATCAGCAACTTCATCAGCTGTTGCCTGATCATTATTAAATAGAGCTTCATAATATGTTCCCAGAACGCTATTAATGCCAATTGCGCCATCCATTGGAAGTTCGCGTAAAAATTGAATTGCAAGTTCCGCATATTTCTTACCAACATGTTTATGATAACAACAATTCAAGAAATTAACTGCAATGTAAAAGTATCAGTAGCTGGCCTCTTTTTATAGTAAGCGTCAAATAAAATAGTGTACTTAAAAACCGTCCCAGTTACTGTTAT
>CAKNLX010000057.1 GCA_930989465.1 uncultured Lactobacillus sp.
GTTGGATTGATCGTCTTTCAGTATCTAAGGCTTAGTTTTTTCCCAGACACTTTTTGTTTTATCTTTAATTATTATTTTTCAGTATATATCTTGCTAAAATCTTTATTTAGATCCTTATCTTTTACTACTTTAACTATTACTGGATTAGCATTTTTAGATTGATCTAATAAAATAACTGGTTTATTCTTCATCAAGCAGAATAAATAGGTATTATGCCATGACTTAAAGTCCTCATTAGCAATGGCTACAATATTATATTGATAATTATTTTTTCCTAGTGGACTATAGCCAATCTTGATAACCTTTTTATTAAGTAAAAATCTATTCTTCTTAAGAACGTCAGGATAAGTGGGGCCATTTTTAGTTTTCAAAACACGTTTACCATCATAAAAACGATAATTTTGTCCCATTGCCTTACCCCATTGATTAACAGCTTTTTGCAATTTTTGCGTCTTTGCGGTATCCCACTTATTTACAATTTTCTTCTTAGGAGCCTTGGTCTTTTTCTTAGTGACTTTCTTTGTGTTTTTCTTTTTAACTACTTTTTTCTTTTTCGGCACAGTTTTCTTACTTGAAGATTGTGCCTTTTTTACCTTAGTTTGAAAACTTTCCTTTTTCTCACTGCCGATTATAACTGCATCTTTTCCAAAATGCACTTGACTACAACCAGTCAGCGTTGTCATTAAAAATAGTGTAGATATTCCTACTAAAACTTTCTTATTCATAGTTTCCTCATCTTAATCATACAACTACGAATATTATATGATAAAAGGCTTACAAATAACTAATTTGATCAAAAAATAAGGGCTATCAGTCCTTTATTTTTATTAATAAATAGTTACTTGATATTCTTAGAACGATCTTCTTTTTCAGGTTCCACTGCACTTTTTCCTACAGCCACGATTACTGTAGTTTGAAAAGCGGGATCAATTCCTAATTCTTGTTGCAGATCGTTAAAATCATTAAGTCTTGCTGCACCGCCCATAATATAAACTGAGCCTAAATCCAGATCAGTTGCTTCAAGCATAATATTCTCTGCAGCAACTGATGCATCTCGTTCACCAAATTCACTATCTTTTTTAGTATTGATCAAAAATAAAACTGGTGCATTATAACAAGAATTATTAGTTACCTCTTCTATCTTATTGCGTAGACCTTCGTCTTTAACTACAACTAAGTTCATCACATTTGCTTGGTGCATGCCACAAGGTGCGGTTTGAAAAGCGGCAATCATTTCTTGAATCTTCTCATCAGAAATTGCTTCATTAGAATATTTACGGACTGCTCTTCTATTTTCAAAAATTGAATTTACCATATATAAGCCTCCTAAGCTTCCTTACATTCCTATTTTATCATTAGGCGAATTGTTGACAACGCTTTCAAAAATATTTATGATTATCTTAAAAAGTATATATTTTTACTAAGGAGATTTTTTGATCATGAATTTAGCCGCAATTGATATAGGTGGTACAACAATTAAGATAGCAACTTGGAAAGATGGCAAATTACAAAATAAACATGCCGTAGATACTCCCAAAGATTTAGACACTTTTTATTCTGTTTTAACTGATGAAGTAAACAAAATAAAAGAAGATACTGATATTAAAGGTGTCGCAATCTCTGCACCGGGTGCTGTAAACCAAAAAACGGGCATTATTGGTGGTACTAGTGCACTTCCATACATTCACAACTTTAAAATTGTTGACGAATTAGAAAAACGCTTTGAATTACCTGTTTCCATGGAAAACGATGCTAACTCTGCTGCTTTAGGCGAATTAGCAGAAGGTGCAGGTAAAGGCTGCGATAGTATGGCCTTCTTCGTAATTGGCACAGGTATCGGTGGCGCCATTATTATTAACCAAAAAGTTTGGCATGGTGCTCACCTATTTGGTGGTGAATTTGGCTACATGGGGTTTGATACAGAATCCGTCAGTGACCTCGCTTCCCCAGTAGCAATGGCCAACCGCTACAATGAAAGAACTGGCAAAAAACTTGATGGTAAAACCGTCTTTGCCTTAGCAGATGAAGATGATCCAGTAGCTAGCGATGAACGTCAAACTTTAATTCATTCCCTAGCTCTGGCAATTTACAATGTTCAACAAAGTTTTGACCCTGAAAAAATTGTAATCGGTGGTGGAATTTCCAATAATCCAGAATTAATTCCATTGCTGAATCGTGAAATCGATCATATTCAAACTCAAATTAATCCATCAAGCATTAAACCTGAGATCGTTCTCTGCAGTTTAAAGAGTGATGCAAACTTACGCGGTGCGGTAGCAAATTTTGAGCAAACACATTAATAGCTAAACGCTAATTGCAAAATAAAAGGCCCAATGTAATGGGCTTTTTATTTTGCAATTATAAAAAGTATAGATTTTTAATTAAAAACTATTTATTTTTATATGCATTATGCTATACTTATTCATGTAAAGAATTGAAAGCACTTACAGAGGGAAGAGAGGATCTAGATGACTGAAAAGCGCAAATTGCCATCCACATTCTTTTGGGGCAACTCAGTTTCAAGTATGCAAACTGAAGGTGCATGGAATGAAGATGGTAAAGGTCTTTCAGTTTATGATGTTCGACCCGCTACTGACAATACCAGTGACTGGCATGTAGCAATCGATGAATATCATAGATATGATGAAGACCTCGACTTACTGAAGGACATGAACATGAACATGTACCGTATTCAAATTTCATGGTCTCGTGTCTGTCCCGATGGAGATGGCGACTTCAACCAAAAGGGTATCGACTTCTATGATCGATTAGTTAATGCAATGCTTAAGCGCGGCATCCAACCAATGATCTGTCTTTACCACTTTGATATGCCGCTTAATTTAGCCAAAAAGTACAATGGCTTTATGTCACGGCATGTAGTTGACGCCTTTGTCCGTTTTGGTAAAAAGATAATCGATCATTTTAGTGATCGAGTGAAATATTGGATTGTTTTCAACGAACATAACCTATATTTCCAAGATGAAGTTTTTAATATCTCAGGTTACGAATCTGGAGATAAGAGTTTGGATGATATGTACACTATCTTCCATCACACGATGATGTGTCATATTCAATTGTCAAATTACATCCACGAGAATTACTCAGATGTAAAAATCGGTGGAATGATTGCTTACCAACAAATTTATCCAGCGACGAGCAAGCCTGAAGATGTCTGGGCAGCAAAACAAGTACAAGAGTTTTTAAACTTTAATATTTACGATGCTGACACCGGCCGTGGCTATTCACCAGAAGTAATGCAATATGCCAAAAATCATGGCATTGAAATGGACATTACAGATGAAGACAAAGAAATAATGAAGAAAGCTAAAGCCGACTTCTTAGCATTTTCTTACTATTCATCCTGGGTTTTATCCAGCGATAAAATTCCTGTGGGTGAAGCTCCTAACCGTTACCTTAACGAAGGTGGAGTTGAATCCAAATATGTTAAGACCAACGATTGGGGTTGGGCAATTGACCCACTAGGATTTAGGAATGCAATTACTACAATGTATAACTACTACCGCATTCCTATTTTCCCTATTGAAAATGGTATCGGCCTCAAGGAAACTTGGGACGGCG
>CAKNLX010000058.1 GCA_930989465.1 uncultured Lactobacillus sp.
GTCCAAATGGACATTTGTTTTCTACAAAGTGTTCAAGTTAATTTTACAATCGGCGAATTTATCAAAGTTATCATTTACGAAAAAGCTTATCTAATTTATATGCTTATAAAAGAAGTATGTTGAATATGAATGAAATAAATTCAAATAATTAAAGAAATAAGCTATGAGATTTATAATGCAATTTATCGGGCAAAAAAGTTCCGTAGCGGTTGAGTTATTTATTGTGATATGATCTGATGGATGATTAAATTCCATTAACTAAGCAGTTGCTGAATGACTATGAGCAGACTCATGCTTCTACAATTGCTGTAATGAAGGTCCCGCACAAGGAAGTCTCAAAGTATGGTGTCATTGCGCCAGATGGCAAGGTCAACGACAATCTTTATAATGTGAAGAATTTTGTTGAAAAGCCAGCTATTGATAAAGCACCAAGTGATTTAGCAATCATAGGCCGTTATTTACTGACACCAAAAATTTTTGACATTTTAGCTGAAACCAAGCCCGGTAGAGGTGGAGAAGTACAACTGACTGATGCAATTGATACATTGAGCAAGACGCAAAGGGTATTTGCCCATGTGTTCAATGGAAAGCGACATGATGTTGGTAACAAGGAAGGTTATCTCGAAAC
The DNA here is from genome assembly GCA_930989465.1 of uncultured Lactobacillus sp. Lineage (GTDB taxonomy): Bacteria > Bacillota > Bacilli > Lactobacillales > Lactobacillaceae > Lactobacillus. The sequence goes on from CAKNLX010000058.1 coordinate 629, forward strand.
CTCGATTGAATACGGCTTGAATCATCCCGAAACCAAAGATGATTTGCGCAAGTATATTTTGAAATTGGCACAAAAGTTAAGTTAGTGTTGTATAATATTGAGGAACAACCTTTTATAATCAAAGATGGCCAGCGTAGATGCTGGCCATTTAGTATGAATAAAAAGTGTGTTGAAAAATATTTTGAGAGGATATTTTATGAAGAAATTAAAAGTAGGGATTATATTTTTTATTGCAATTGCATCTTGTGCATTGCTTGGAACTAATAAAGTTGCAGCAGCATATTCCCATGGCAGTAGAGTGACAACGCCTAAGGCCATGCGCGGGACATGGTATACATATGATTATGGTAGAAGTTTGAATAAAATAAAAATTGCTTCTCATACTATTACTTTACCATTTCTTGGGAAGCAGGTTCCACATGGCACATACACTTTATATCAGCAAGATAAAACTTTTTTTGATAAGAGTTTTAAGTATCAAAAGCGTGCAAGCAAGTATGCGAGTGATCATCACTGGATGGCATCATGGAAGTATAGGTATCAAGGGCATGAGTATTTAGGGATAGATCCTTTTTGGTTAGATCTTGGTGATAATGATTTCGGAGGAGGTTTGCGAATCACCAGCGTAACTAAAAATGGTAGGAAATTAAAACAATTGATTTTGAAAAATCCTAATAGTGTTCGTAGATTTTACCAATCAAGAAGTATTGCAAAATTGATGAGATAATTATTTGAATAAAATGGTCAGCTGTAATGCCAATGTCATTAAGTTAAGACATTGACACTAGCTTGGCTTTAAGAACCGAATCATTTTGATTCGGTTCTTTTCTACCTAAAATCAAGTATTATCAGTGATTTAAGAGAAAAAAATTAGTTGTTTAAATAGTGCAAATGGAGTCCGATTCGTATATTTGAATCAAAAAATTGCATGACAAAACCAGTCTCCACTTTAATCATTTTGTGCAGGCTGATATACTTATAAATGATTAACCATTATCTTTGATTACGAAGGATTTTATGGTAATCATATGGTTGATCATTAATAATCAGAGCATAGATTGTCCGTATCAGTTTATGCATAGACGCAATAGCAGCTTTCTTGTAGCCTCTGGCTTCAGAAAGCTGTTTTTTATGGTCATAGTAATCCGTGATATGACAAGGTTGAGCTGACTTAACTGTCTCCATTTGCCCAATAGTTCGATATAAGATTTTTCGGGCAATAGTGTTGTCATGTTTAGTTATTAATAAGTGATGGTCAGTTTTTTCCTGATTATGATTTTCCTGTGTCAGTTCTAATAAGGCAATATCGTTTAGTAGCTTCGATTAAGCTAAAAATATTCTTGTGGATGGGCACTATCAAAATTTTGTGAAAATTGCTAATTGACCATCATTAGTGCTTTACTATGTACCCTGTTTTATTGTTGAATAGCTATCCAACAGGATATGCATATAGGTCTTCTGGTGATTCACAGTAAAACCATTAATTTGAATTTCTTTTAAGGCTGAGTAAGGGATATTGTGCATGTGAGCTTTTTCCGACTGAACTTGAGGTTGGGTTTGACGGCGTTTTAAAACAATAATTGGCTGTTTGTCTTTTCCAACAAAAAATATCTCCTAAAATGATGACTTCAGTATTAATCTGATCCCATCAAGATAGAAGATACTTTTCTATTTAATATTTACTAAGCTAATCGATTCGAAGCAATTCAATATCAGCAACAATATTATTTCCTGGAGTAATATTAATTATATTTAGCTCGTTTAACTCACTAATAGCCTTGTTAAAATTTGCAATAGACAAACCAGATTGTTGTAGAATGTCGCTGGTGTCACATGTAATATTGGTTGGGCGCTCTGAGCTAGCATTTTTTTCTAACAACTGAAATACTAATTTAGTATCACTATTCATTAATAGACACCTATCCTTTTGGTGGAAATGGGTCATTTCCATAACTATCACGACTTTGAATTTTTCCATCTTTTCCATGATTAAAAAATTCAGTATGTTGTTTTTTCGCAATATTGCGGCCAAATTCGACAGCAGGGGCTTTAGTCTCAAAGTGCTTGGTTGCTCGTTTAAATTAGTCAATAAGCTCATCAATACTGGTAACGTCAAATTAGTTCTAATGTGTCTGCTTAGTACGCCTGAGGATGGCATAATACATTAGCAGATCACGGTGATGCAGGTTCTGCTCTACTTTTCATGATAGATGTGTGTGGTATCAGCTATTCATGCTCATAGAGCACATAGTTCGGGATGTTGTCACGTCTAATCTTGCGACTAATCGTCGATTTATTTATGATAGTCAATTTCTTGAGCAATGACAGTACAAGAAATGATGCTAGAACCAAGCGTAGCTTGAATCCGACCATACTGCTCGCTGTTTAATTGATGAGAATGTTTAGAAATGCTAGAATTTGAATTGGTCATGAAGGGCATCTTTCTTGATTTCGGGGCATTTCAAGTTTAGAATTCATGGTCTTTTTGTTTAACACTTGGTGTTATATTTAAATTTTAAATCCGAGGTTAAAGATTTTCTTCAGGGATTAATAATTAAAGCATTGATAAATTAATTCTCAGATTGTATGTTTTATTATTAATAAGCTTATGTTGTAGGATAATAATTGAGACTGTAAAATAGTTTGTGTAAGGATGAATGATTCCTTAAATTTATTTCTT
>CAKNLX010000059.1 GCA_930989465.1 uncultured Lactobacillus sp.
AAAAACAGTGAGTAATAATATCCAAAAAAAATTAATTACCATGATGGTTTCTATGATGCTTCCTTATACTTTTTTTATATACTTGCCAAAGAGGTTCAGAGTCAAATCCAATAAAATTCACAAAAGGACTATTAGCACTTTCACTGCTTTCAACAACATACTTTCCTAATTGTACATTTGACTCACCAACCACAGTAGTCGCATATTGTTTAACCGCATTTCCATCAGCTGCAGCATTTGCTTGCTTAGGCATAGCCACAAACATTACCACAACTCCTGCCAACATTAACAAACCAATCAAAAAGTTTTTCAATTTCATTATTTTATACCCCTCTTTTATCAATAAACGTAATTGGAGATATAATATCATATTTTTACCATTATGAAGCAATTCATCATATTTGCCTGCATTTGACATCATATTTGCAATAAAAAGACAGAGTAGTATTACCTGCTACTCTGTTTAATTAATCAATTATTTTTCAGTATTTGTCAATTTTATGCACATAAAAAATTCCTAATGTACTGTATTCCAAGAAACTGGAACCGAAGTTAATCCCGTTGCTACGCTTCCAGTACTTCCATGTAAGAATTCAGTGACTGGTTTAGGTGCTTTGAAATGATGCGTTTGAATGTACTGTGTAATTTGATAACTGAGACGACCATAAATAGTTTGAACAGCCTCACCTTTTTCAGCTTTATCAATTGCTTCGTCAAACATGTTAATTAATTCTGCGTCATGCTCAACTTCAGGTGTAAATCGTACTTCTTCAAGTGCATTTTTAAAAGCCATAATATCTGGTGAAAATTCTGAATTCTTATCCTTCTTTTTGCCAAACATAATTATTTTCCCCCCTCATTATCAATGAGTGTAATCCTCTATCTATGATATTCAAAGCCATAATTTTCCTCTAAACTAAAACCAAAACTGTGTAAATAGGTATATATGTAATGAAAAATATCGATAAATACTTAATCATTTGTAAATAGGTAGTTTGTTTATCCGGATGCTCAAAAAATTGTTTTAATTTTGGCCATAATATTGGCAACAAAAAACAACTAAAGATCAATGGCCATTTTGCCAAACCAAAAAGAACAACGATAATTGGAAATAATAATCCCGCAATAATCAACGTCTTAATTATTTTAAGAGCATATTTTTTACCAGTATAACTGGCTAAAGTATGGCGCCCATTGTTTAAATCTTCATGCAAATCACAAGTATTATTAGCTAACTGCAAAGCATAGAAAATGAGTGTTAAAGGCAAACATCTTATTAGAGTAGTTAATGCTAAGTTCCAGGTCAAAGGATAAGTGCCGTAAATTGTGACATAGATACTTACTAGCATAATGAAATACGAAATAAAGAAAGATACCACTAATTCACAGATCGGTGTTGCATTCAGTGGCTTAGGACCCGCAGTGTAAAATATTCCAATGAAATATCCTACAACTCCCATTATTAGTACTGGCCAGCCGGTGCGATAAACCAAAATAATACCCGGAATCGCCGAAATAAAGTAACTAATCCACACTAAGTTTCTAACATCAGTTAAAGGTAACTTCAGACGTCCAATTGGATTTATATCAGTCAAAAAATGTCGATCTTTGCCATGAAGATAATCATAGTAATTATCAGCAATATTAACTGCTAAATCAAACAGAAAAACATCTACTAAGCACAGCAAAATGTTAATCAAATTAAACATGTGATATTGTTGAAACGACATTGCCGCGCCAAAGACAAACCAAATTACATTTAATGGCGCCGTATAAATCTCTGATAGTTGATAATATACTGGCCAAGATAAAACCTTCTTCATAGTAACTTATTAATCCTCCCATTTTTTACTTACATCTTAGTCTTTTTCTAAAACAAAACATAGTTACTAATTTTGAAGATATTATCGCAAACTACTACTTTAGTTATTAATAGCTTTCATTACAACTGATGAAACTTCACCACTTTATTCTTCAATGAAATTTTTTTCACTTCAAAGCCATAAGCTGGTAATTCTTTTTTATAACGCAAAAAGGAATGATCTAAGACAACCCCCAGCCTTATTATCTTTAATATATTGCCATAATTTATTATATTTATTCATCTATTTTTCTTCCGATCTAGTAAATTTTTAGCTTGCTTTAATATTGGTAATTCACGTGCCGCAATCAATTTGCCGATTCGTGTATTTGCACAGCGGTTATATTCTCGCAAGGCTTCATCATAACTAAGCTTCAACGTTGATAAATGAAATTCATTTATCTCATCAGGCGTTAAATGCTTTTCACCAAAAGAAATAGCTTTACACAAATAATAGTTATTAATATTGTGGCGGTGAATTAGATTATAATAATCGTCAACAACACCTATTCTATCAATTATTTCCACATTCGCACCGAGTTCTTCTTTTAGTTCTCGCTTTAATGCTTCTTCTAAATTCTCGTCTGCTTCAACACCGCCGCCTGAAGTTTCAATTAAAGTTGCTTCACCAAAATCATCATTTCTCTTAGCTCTCACAAAATAAAAATTCTGTTTTTCATCAATCACAATTGCACGAACGATATTACGGTCATGATCAATATAGGTCAATGGCCATTGGGTATCTTGTAAATGAAGTTTTAATTCTTGTTTATTCATAATTTTCCTAAAAAAATAAAGCCCAGTGAATTGCTGAGCTTTATTTAACAGATAATCAAATGATTATTCTTCGTTCAATGATGAACGGTCGAATGAAGCATCCTTAAGTTCGT